>DAHUXU010000256.1 GCA_027307005.1 Gemmatimonadota bacterium | reverse complement strand
CGATTCGCCGCTGCCGGTCGAGCGGCCGCGCGTGGCGCTCGCGCGCCTGCAGCTGCGCTCGTCGCTCGACTCGTTAGGCGCGATCGATTCGGCCAGCGACTACATCGCGGGCCAGCGCGTGCGGTACGCGGTCGAAGCCGGCGATGCCGCCGGCGCCGCGCGGGCGCTCGCCCACTGTGCCGCCACACCATGGTGGTGCGCGGCGCTTCGCGCGTTTGCCTGGCACCGCGCCGGAGAGGAAGCCGCGAGCTCGGCCGCCTTCGATACTGCGCTCGCCGAAATGCCGGACACCCTTCGATGTCAGTGGCTGGATGTGCACGATTGGTTGCCACAGGGAACGCACCTCGAACCGGCGCGGGATCCGCGCTCCTGCGACGCACGCGCGGCGACGAGCGAGCGGGTCTTCTGGCTGGCCGCGCCCCTGCTCACGTGGCGGCCCGTCGCGGCGCGCAATGAGTTCTTTTCGCGGCGCACGCTGACGAAGATGCTGGCGGGTACCGCCAACGCGCAGTACTCGTTCTGGCGATGGGATAGCGAGACGACGGCGTTGCGCTACGGGTGGCCCGATCAGTGGGCGCGCGAAGACACACCCATCGGCGCAGCCGAGTTCCCCGATCCGCGCATCATCGGCGACGAGCCGCGGCCCAGCTTCAGCCTCGTGCCCGATCCGCACGCGCTCGAGTCGCCGTTCGCCGCGAACCCCGGCGACTGGCGACTAACGGAAGACCGCGCCGCGGTCATGCGCTACGCACCCGGATGGCTGCGCATGATCGACACGCTGCCGGTTCAGATCGCGCGCTTTCGCCGACCCGGCGACAGCATGCTCGTGGTCGCCGTGTACGACGCCGGAGTGCTGCTCGACAGCGGAAGCACGGCGTTCGTCGCTGCAGCGTCGCTGTCCTCGGGTCTCGGGCCGGACAGTACGCTGGCGATCGGACGAACGCGGGGCGCGCCGACGGGAGACATCGTGCTCGATGCTCCGGCGCGCGCGGCGCTCGCCTCGGTCGAGGTGTTCGACTCCGTTGGGCATCGTGCCGCCCGGTGGCGCGCGGGGCTCGCGCCGCTCTCCGCGTCGGCGGCGATCTCGGACCTGCTCGTGGGACGCGCGGGCGCGGCGTTCGCGCCGGCCACGCCCGACAGCGCCGCGCGCGTGGCCATGCCGACGCTGCGGGTCACGGCGCGCGACACGCTCGCGCTCTACTGGGAGAGCTACCTGCGTCCGCCGCCCGGCGTGCCGGTCCGCACCACCGTCCGCCTAACGAAGGCCGCCGGCTTCTTCGGCCGCGTCGGCCGCGCGTTCGGCCTTGGCCGGGCGCAGGCGGGCCCGGCCGTGTCCTGGGAGGACGCCCAGCCCGAGGCGACGATGGCGCATTTCCTCCGCTTCGGCGTCGCCGACTTGCCGCCCGGGCACTATCGCATCGACGTGACCGTGCAAGCGCCGCACGCTCACGGGACCGCCTCCCGGGACATCGATGTGGTGGACTGACGCCGGGATTTCCTCGGCACGCGCCGTGCGATAGCCGCTCGGGCGGCCACATCGGGAGTGGAACGAGATGTGGCGGTCGTTTCCATTCTCCGGAGCCGGGCTCATGCACACGAACGGCAGTTGGATCGCGCGCGGTGTCGTCGCCGCGTGCGCTGCGTTGGGCGTCGCGGCCTGTGGTAGCAACAGTCCGACGGGCGGCGGACAGCAAGCGTCGTCCGTGACGGTGACTCCGCCGACATCGACCGTCGTCGCCGGCGACAGCGTGTCGCTCACCGCGACCGCGAAAGACGCGCAAGGCAATCCGATCACGAATCCATCGATCACGTGGACGGTGAGCGACACCGACGCGGTCAGCGTGTCGTCCACCGGCCTCGTGAACACGTTGCTGGCTTCGACGGACACCGTCACCGCCACGGTCGGCGGCGTTTCGGGCGCGGCAGTGGTCACCGTCCAGCCGCCCACGCCGATCCAGCTGAACGAAGGCGGTCTGGTGGGCGCCGTCACCTTTCCCAACGGCAGCACCGCGAGCGGCGGACAGGGGAATCCGGTCGACACGATCCCGTGCGGCACGGGCGCGGACGCCGAGCACTATCACGCGCACGTGAGCCTGATCGTGAACGGCCAGCAGATCGCGTTGCCGTTAGGCGTGGGCATCAAGGACGCCTTCGTCGAGGGCGACAGCCTGGCGATCGCCGGCACGTGTTTCTACTGGCTGCACTCGCACGACCGGACCGGGATCATCCACGTCGAGCCGTCGGTGACGGGCCACACCTTTACGTTAGGCGAGTACTTCGACATCTGGGGCGAGCCGCTCACGTCGGGCAACGTGGCCGGCAACCAGGGCGCGGTGACGGTGTACGTCGACGGCGCGCGCTACTTGGGCGACCCCCGCGCGATCGTGCTCGCGGCGCACCAACAGATCACGATCGAGGTGGGAAACCGCGTCGCGCCGCCGGTCTTCGACTTCCCGCCGGATTATTGATCGGCTCAGCGCCGCTTGAGCGCGGGCGTCTCGCCCGTATCGAGCGTCGGCTCGCTCATGGGGCGCGTCGTGCGACGCGTCCCATCGAGCGTCTGCACCGTGATCGCTTCCGTTGGGCAGTGCTGCACGAAGTCGCCATCGGCGGGCGACCATTGCAGCGGCGTCGCCGTGACCACCGCTTTGCGCTCCGCATCCAGTGCCATCACGCGGGGCGCGAGGGCGACGCACGTGCCGCATCCGATGCACCGGTCGCGGTTCACGTGAACGGACACCACGCTGCGCGGATACACGCCGCTGCCGCTGCACAGCGCATCTCCCGCCAGATCCAGGGCGGTGCGCGCCGCCTCGTAGCCGGCGTGCACGATCTCGGCGCCGTGGGTGAAGCTGAACCAGTGATGGCGTCCCACATCGGGTCGCACCAGCAGCATCGGCGGCCCGCTCCAGTCGGCTAACGGACGCGCCTGGAGCGCGTGCATCATCAAGGTTGCCGCGCGCATGTAAATCGCCGCGAATCCTTGCGACCCGATGTCGCGCGGGCGCTCCACCTCGAAGCTCCCGACGTCCACGGCGATCACCGCGTCGGCGCCGAGTGCGGCAATGGAAATGGGCAGGTTGTCGATGGTGCCGCCGTCGATGCAATTGCGCGTGCCGACGTACCCGGGAGGAAAGAAGCCGGGCAGCGCACACGACGCGTACACGGCGTCCACCACCGGAACGTCCTGCAGTCCGGGAAGTCCCCACACGAGACGCGTGCCGCGCTCCACGTCGACGGTGTTCACGAGCACCGGCGTCTCGAGGTCGGCGAACGTCCCCGGCGGCGAGACGGCCGCGCACAAATCGCGCAGCGGCTCCTCGAGATAGAGGGACGGGCTGTGCATGCGCTCGAACAGCATGCCCACGTGATTGATGCGGAACAGGTCGCGTCGTCTGAGCGACACGGCGCGCGCAGTCATCTCGCTCACGCTCATGCCGCCGGCATAGGCCGCGCCGATGAGCGCGCCGATGCTCGTGCCCGCGATCACGCTCGGCCGGATGCCGCGCTCCTCGAGGGCGCGGATCACGCCGATGTGGGCGAATCCCTTCAATCCGCCGCCGCCTAACACGAGCGCGGTGCGGGCGGGCACGTTCGACATTCCGTTGGGACTCCTTCGGGAGGCGGTGGTGCGGTGCGCGGACGAGCCGCGTCCCTGCACGACAGACGACTCGCCGCCCCGGCGCGTTGCCGGGCCTCGCCGCGAGCCGTCGGTTCGCCGCCTGATCACGATGACGTACTACCGACAAATAAACGCGCGGCACACGGATGGTTCCAGCCTGCGCCGCGCCCGACGCGCGCACGTCCGGCGCGGCG
>DAHUXU010000254.1 GCA_027307005.1 Gemmatimonadota bacterium | reverse complement strand
TGCCGCGCCGGCGGGCATCTTGCGAAGCGAATCCTGCTTCTCGATGACGTGGAGAATCGGCACGTCCGCACGATCCGTGATCATGAGTCCGGATTGCGTGCGCTTATCGTTTTGCGAGTAGCGCAGCGTGACGGTTTCGTCGGACTCGTAGTGATCGAATGCAATGCCGCCGTCGGCGTGCACCTTGCCATCGACGGTGCGTCCGCCGAAGCCGATGCCGCCGTCCTCTTCACCTTCGTCGTTGAAGAAGATCATGCCCGCGCCTTTGGGCCGACCGGGCACCACTTTGCCGTGAAACACCCAACCCGGCGAGCGCGCGGCGTCGGAAATGGTCATGCGCAGCTTGCCGTCGGGCTCGACGACATTGATGCGCTCGACGTCGATTTCCCGAAAGCGGGTGTGCGCCGACGCCTTCGTGAATGCGGCAAGCGACAGAATGCCGATGATGCTCGTGGACGCGACGACGTACGTCCGGAAGCCGAGCCATCGTGTGAGCGGCGTGAACGATTCGCGTATCATGTGGTCTCGGAGTGAAGGGAAAGTTCGGCGCTCAGCGTGCGTCGCGATCATCGAGGCGGACTAACGGGCGGACGATGCGGATTCCGGCGAGGGCCGTCGAGTCGTTCGACGACGCCTTGACGGCGGTGATCGCCTCCGCGTCCGACAGGCTCTTGCCGTCCACACGCCAGAGGAAGAGGTAGCGGCCCTCCGGCATCGGGATCTCGACCGTCCAGTCGTCGCCGGTGCGCGTGCCGGCAATGGGCCGCGCCGTGAAGTTGCCGGCCAGCTCCACGCTCTTGGCGTTGGGCGCGTGCAGGGTGAATCGCTCTGTCTCGCCCCAGTGCCGGCGCAGCAGAAAGTGATGATCGGGATCGACCAGCACGCGCGTCACCGAGGCAGCGCCGTCCAACGGAACCGTGTCGGCGCGCGACGTCAGGTGCACCGCCTTGCGCACCGTGTCCGCACCGGACACGATCGCGACGTCCAACGGCAGATCGAACAGCACGTCGGGTTGTGACTGCGTGACGACTAACGACGAGCCGACCACGTGGGCATCGACGTCCGGAATGTATTTGCCGGCGAGCCAGGGCATGATGAACGAAGTCAGGTCGCGGCCGGCGGCGCGCGACATGTCGGCGATGAACTCGGGGTACCCGTGCGGGCCCTGCCCGTTGGTGGCGATGAACGCGCGCATGCCGGCATCGAACGTCGAATCGCCGAGCACGTAGTCGAGCTCGTGCAGGATCCAGGATCCCTTCGAGGAGTGGATACGGCCGTTGTCGGGGTTGTCGAGAATGCTCTGCTTGCCCTCGAACCCGCCCAGGAAGCCGGCGCGGTCGAGGCCGGTCACGTAGGAGGTGCGCATCCGCTCCCAGAACGCGCGCTCGGTGTCCGTCCCGTAGGCCGCGCCTAACAGGAGCGATTCGCAGAACGTGGCCCAGCCTTCCTGCAGGAAGTTGGCGGCGAGGCCGGACGAATTCATCGTCCATCCGTGCGACACCTCGTGGCCGAACGCGAACGACGGTCCGAGCGCCGGTTCGTCCAGCATCGTGGCGCTGTCACCGGAGATGACCGCGTTGTTCATGCGAACCTGCCAGCCGGTGTGGCCTAACTGGCGATCCTCCACCACCGCCAGGTACTTCGACGGCGCTTGCGGTTCACCGAACCGCGGGACGAGCACGTGGTACACGAAGCCGGCCGTCCTGGCGATCGTGTCCGGCGAGAAATGGAAGCCGGGCGCGAATAACGTCTCGAGCGTGAACTCGCCGTCGTTCACCGATTGCGTGACGGGCGTCCAGTCGCGGTCGTAGAGCAGCGCGAGCAGGAACTGCGGGTGAATGCTCGTGCCGTGCACCGTCCGCACGCCGCCCTTGACGGTTTCCGTTTGCGGCACCGACGTCGTCAGCCGATACTGCGCGGGGATGGTGGCCGTGACCGTGAGCTGGCTGAAGTCGTTCCCGCTGTCGTAGTTGAAGAACGGATGCCAGGCGTCGGTGTTGTTCATGGTGCCGTACGCGGGCATGGTATCGGGGGACGTGGCCGGCGCCACGTGAGCGGAGTCGCCCGTCGCCGGCTTCACCTGGCGTTGGGCCGGGATCGCGTACGAGAGCACGAGCTGTGAGTGCGCCGGCGCGTGCCGGCCCCGCGTGTCCACCCACAGGACCCCGCCGCCGAACGAATAGGGGACGGTCGCGCCGTTCAACCGGACCGCGTGCAGCTCGGTGGCGTTGTTGAGGCGCGTCGCAAATCCGTACGGGCTGCCGGGGTCGATCGTGAGCGTGTCCACCACGCGGCTGACGCGACCCGGCTGGATGTCGACGTGCAGCACCTGCGCGCGGATGTAGTTGAGGGTGTCGAACGGAATCTGGCGGGTGAGCAGCCAGGCGCCGCCGTTGCGTTGCGCTTCGTAGAGCCCCGACAGGCGTCGCACACGATTTGTTTCATCGGAGCCGGTTTCGATGCCCGTGGACCGTCCCTCGTGCACGGTGCCGGTGATGAGGAGCACGGCCCGCGACGCGTTGGACCAGAGGACGCGTCCGGGTCCCGGCGTGCGCAGCAGCTTGCGTTGGGCAGCGCCCTGAACCACTGCTCTGCCTAACGGATCGGGGTAGACGCTGTCGAACGCCTCCGGCGTGCCGGTGGCGAACCGCGCCAGCACGAGGCGCACGAGCGCGTCCGGCGATCGAGCGCCGGTGTGGACCGGCGCCGGCATCTCGACGGTGGTCGGGAAGCGCGGCGGGGCCGCCGTCGCTGCCTGGGCGGCGAGCGGGCCCGAGCCT
>DAHUXU010000222.1 GCA_027307005.1 Gemmatimonadota bacterium | reverse complement strand
CCGGAGAAAAACCTCGGACGTATTCAACAAAGAGTACATAAGTGATTGTTCCAGAAGTTATTTCTCGGTCCGCCTGGGTCCGCGCTTTCTCTGCCTTACTTCGCGCAGTCTACTCGTTGATGCGGCCGTGGCTGCGTCTTCTCCGCCTGCCGATATTGTCAGGCTCTGTCGGGCGTTGTCCGCGCCCTGTCCGCCTGTCGCTGTTCTCAGGTTCTGTCCGGCGTTGTCCGCGCCCTGTCCGCCTGTCGCTGTTCTCAGGTTCTGTCCGGCGTTGTCCGCGCCCTGTCCGGCTGTCGCTGTTCTCAGGTTCTCTCCGTCTTTGTCCGCGTCTTGTCCGGCTGTCGCTGTTCTCCGTGTCTGTCCGCGACTGTCCGACTGTAAGTGATCATGCTGTCGTCGCCGAGCGCACGTCGTTCCACCACTCGGAACCGGTCCGCCTGTCCTATGGGCGTTCCCGGCGCGAACGCGAACGCGTTCTGCCCTCCGGCGCCGAGTACGACAGGGCCTTGAAACATAACCAAACGGTCGACCAGGGATTGCTCCCAGAGTGCGCCCGTAAGTCGCGCCCCGCCCTCGACAAGCAGCGACCGGATCCCCTCCGACTTCAGATGTTCCAATCCATTGTATAGCGAGCTCGTCCGGAGTACCTGGACCCCTGCCACCTCCAGAGCGCGCGCGGCCCGGGCCGACGGGTGCTCGGCCACCACGATCACCGGGACGTCGCGCGCGGTGCGTACGAGGGCCGAGTCGAGCGGCGTGCGTGCGCGGCGGTCGAAGATAACGCGACGCGGCGGAATGCGCGGCGCCGGTGCGTCGCGCACGGTGAGCAGCGGGTTGTCGGACAGCACGGTGCCGATGCCGACTGCCACTGCGTCGTGCCCGGCGCGCAGTTTGTGCGCCGCGGCGCGCGCGCGGCGGCCCGTGATCCACCGCGAGCCGCCCGCGGCGTCGGCGATGGCGCCATCGATCGTCACTGCGAGTTTGAGTGTGATCCACGGACGCTTGGCGCCGAACGAAAAGAAAAACGCGGGGTCGACCTCGAGCGCTCGGCGCTCCTCGACGCCGGTGACGCCATCGATGCCGGCATCGCGCAGGCGCGCGGCGCCACCCGACGCTTGTGGGTTCGGATCCAGCGCGCCGATCACCACGCGTGACACGCCGGCCTCGATCAGTGCGCGCGTGCACGGCGGCGTCTTACCCTGATGGGCGCACGGCTCGAGCGACACGTACACCGTGGCGCCCGTGGCGAGCGGACCCGCGGCGTCGAGCGCCGCGACCTCGGCGTGCCGTTCGCCGAACCGCGCGTGCCAGCCTTCGCCGACGATGTGGTCGCCGCGAACGACGACGGCGCCGACCATGGGATTCGGCGCCGTCTGGCCCCAGCCGCGTCTGGCCAGGTCGATCGCCCGGCGCATGAACGCGCGGTCGCGCCGCGCGCCGGGGGTTTCCGTTAGGCGATCAGAACGCAAGGCGGGCGCCGATCGACCCGTACCAGCGCGACTGGTTGACGTCGTCGGCGAACGTGTTGAAGGTGCGCACGGAGCCGCCGGACACTCTGCCTAACTCGCCGACCAGCTTCACGAACGGAATCACGTTGAGCGAGACGTCGCCGAAGATGCTCGTGCGGGTGGGACTCACCGTGAGCGCCACCGGCGTCGGCTGCGTCTGGCCATCCACCGTCGAGGTGAGCTTCGCGCTCGCGTCGTAGTAGTCGCGGCCGAAGCCCGCGGCGAGGCTCACCCACAGCAGGTTCTTGCTGGCCACGATGCGCCACGCCTTGGCGCGGAGGTCCAGGTCGCGCACCGAGAAGCTTTCCGTTGGGCTCGCGGTGGCGACGATCGTCGTCACGGGCAG
>DAHUXU010000219.1 GCA_027307005.1 Gemmatimonadota bacterium | reverse complement strand
GCGCGTCCAGCGCGGCCGTCGGCTCGTCGAGAATGAGAACTTTCGCATCGCGCATGTACGCGCGGGCGAGCGCCACCTTCTGCCACTCGCCGCCCGAGAGGTCAACGCCGCTGTCGAACCGGCGGCCAAGCATCTGACGATACCCGTCGCTGAACCGCGGCAACAAGACAGACGCCAGTGATTGTTCCGCCGCAGTCGACAACACTTCCGGTACCGGCTCGGTGTGCCCGTTGCTCTGCTGCGGTCGCAGCGATGCCGGGCTGGAATCGAACGACCACTCCGGCGGCACCGACTCGATGGCCACGTCGTTCGCCCCGACGCGGTCGAGGTACTCGCGCACACGATCGATGTGTCCAACGCCGATGTTCTCGTCGAAGCGCATGTCGAAGCGCACGAAATCCTGGAAGATCACCCCGATCGCGCGCCGCACCGACGACAGGTCGTATTCCTTCAGATCGATGCCGTCGAGAAGGATCCGTCCTTCCGTGGGATCGTAGAGGCGCGCCATCAGCTTCGTCACCGTCGTTTTCCCCGCGCCGTTCTCGCCGACGAACGCGAGGCGCTCGCCCGGCCGGAGCGAGAAACTCACATGCCTAACTGCCCACCGGTCGCTGCCCGGGTACTGAAAGCCCACATCCTCGAAGACGAAACCGTCGCGGATCGGATCCGGCACCTGCGGCGCCCCCGGCCGCGAGACGATGTTCGGACGCATGTCGAAGAAGTCGAACATGTCCTTCAGGTACAAGCTCTGCTCGTAAATGTCACTCGCGGAAATGAGGAGCCGCTGGATGATGTCGCGGCTCCGGCCGAACGATCCGGCGAGAAACGTCAGCGTGCCGATCGAGATGACGCCGCCCACCGCGCGCACTAGAATGATCACGTACGCGCCGTAATAGCCGAGCATACCGAGCACCGACAACGCCGTGCTCACGATGCCCTTGCGAATCGAGAGCTGCTTGTTCTCCTCGTAGAACCGGTCGGCGAGCACCCGGTAGCGATCGATGAGCCACTGCGCGAGACCGAACATCTGCACTTCTTTGGCATTCACGTCGCTCGCCGCCAGATAGCGCAGGTAGTCCAGCTGACGGCGCTCGGGCGTCCAGCGATAGAGCAGCGAGTACTCCAGCGACGCATAGTGCGTCTCGCCGATGAACGACGGCAACACCGCAGCCGCCAGCAGCAGCACCAACCACGGACTGAACACCAGCAGTGCCGTGCCTAACGACGCCAGCGTGAGCGTGTCCTGCGACATCGAGAGCAGCTCGGCCAGCAGTCCGATCCGCCCGACGGTCTGGCGGCGCGCCCGCTCGAGCTGGTCGTAGAACGCCGGGTCCTCGAACTGCTGCAGGTCGAGCGTCGCCGCGTGCTCCATCAAACGCACGCTCGTGTGATTCGAAAACAGATCGCCCAACAAGCTCTCGACCAGCGCCGAGGCGCGGGCCAGGATCTCGCCTGCCACGACGATGGCGATCTCGATCGCCACCAGGTTCCAGAGCGAAGCGAGATGGGACTGGTCGCGCCGGAGCGCGATCACGGCGTCAATGATGAGCTTGCCGATCCACAGCGTCGCGACCGGAATGAACGCCCGCGCAACGCGCAGCACCGCCATTGTGGCCGTGAACCCGCGATGGGTGGTCCACACCATGCGCAGGAGCGGCGGCACGTACCGTAGCGCGGCCACGCGCTGCCCCCACGTCGGGTTGGTGCTTCGTTCCGGAGGAAGACGACGAGCTGAACCTGCCATGCGCTGAAAGCTAACCCGCCTCGAACGCGCAGCATCTCGCGGCGACCGGGGTCACCTCATGGCGGTGCTTCGCCCGGGCGCGGCGCTCGGCCGATCCGACGGCGGTCAGTAGTGAAGAATCTCGCGGATGGCGCCGATGATGCGCGCGCCTAACGACGGGCCGCCGTGCTCCGGGCAGTACATCGTCGGCTCCGTGCCCAACCGGAACCACTCGAGCTGCGTATGGGGGCACCAGGGCGTCGCGAGAGCGCCGTTGTCGGCGTCGATGACCCGCGACACCAGGCCGGCCGGCGGGCGCCACCCCGCCTCGCGTGCGCCCTGCGGCCATCCGCGCTCGTAGAACTCGGCCCACGCCGGCGCGGCCAACCGGCCGCCAGTCGCCGCGTCGCCTAACGAACGCGGCGTGTCGAAGCCGAACCAGACGCCCGCGACCAGCGACGGCGTGTAGCCGACGAACCAGACGTCGGTGCCGTTGTTCGTCGTCCCCGTCTTGCCCGCAATCGGGCCGCGCGCGCCGAGCATGCGGACCTCGCGTCCCGTGCCGTCGTTGACCACCGATTGGAGCATGGAGGTCAATTGAAACGCATCGCGAGGGTCCAGCGCGGCCACGGGCGGCGTCGGATCGTGCGACCACAGCACCTTGCCGCCTGGTCCATCGATGCGCCGCACCAATCGAGGCACGACCCGGTTGCCGCCGTTGGCAAACGGCGCGTACGCCGTGACCAGCTCGATCGGCGTCACCGCGAGCGCGCCCAACGATATCGACGGCACCGGGATCAAGTGGCTCGTGATCCCGCTCGCCCGGGCGAGCGAGACGATTCGCGTCTCGCCCACCGAGTGGCCGAATCGCACCGCCGCCGCGTTGGACGAATGCTCGAGCGCGCGGCGCATCGTGATGCGGCCCTCGTATTCGTCGCCGAAGTTGGCCGGGGTCCAGTCCTGGCCATCCTGCTCGACCTCGATCGGCTCGTCATCGACCAGGGTGGCCGGCGTGTACCCGGCGCCTAACGCAGCAGCGTAGACGAACGGCTTGAACGCCGACCCCGGCTGCCGGTGCGCGTAGAGCGCACGGTCGAAGGCGCCGGTCTGATATCGGCGGCCACCGACGAGCGCCCGGATATCGCCGGTCCGCGGGTCGATGGCGACCAATGCGCCCTCGACCTGGTCGCTGCCACCGTCGCCCACCTCGTCGGCGATCGATGCCGCGTGATCCCGCACCGCGCGCTCGGCGGCGCGTTGGGCACGGGCAT
>DAHUXU010000213.1 GCA_027307005.1 Gemmatimonadota bacterium | reverse complement strand
GTCACGTCATCCTGGTTCACGCTGCGCTTGACCAGCCGCATGCCCAACGTCCGGGTGTAGAACCGGTAGTTCTCGCGGATCGCCGCCGAGATGGCCGTGAGGTGATGAATGCCGGTGAGTTGCATCGGTCCGCCGTGCTCGAGACAGAAGAGTTGGTGCGATCGGTTGTCAGTTAGGCAGCGCCGGCCGGGCGGCGCGCCATCAGGTTGCCGATGCCGCCCAGGATTCCGGCGGCCAGCGCCAAGCCCGCGATCGCGGGGCTCGACCATGCGCCGAGACCGAGGACCGCATCCAGCGAATACGCGCCGGGCCCCGTCAGCGCCAGCGCCGCGGCGCCGACGGCGTACAACAGCGGCAGTTCGATGCCGTTCTTGGCCGCGAACAACCCGTTGCGCACGTGGACGGTCACGGCGGCCACGATCATCACCGAGAGCATGAGCGCGGGACCGATCGGACCGAAGAGCCCGAGCGCAACGAGCACACCGCTCGCGACTTCGGTGCCGGCCGCGACGGTCGCGAACAACTTACCCGGCCGGAATCCGAGGGTCTCGAACATGCCGCTGGTCCCGGCGAGGCCGTGTCCTCCGAACCAGCCAAAGAGCTTCTGGGACCCGTGGGCGGCCATGAGGAGGCCGAGGGTGACGCGGGCGACGAGCAATCCCGTGGCGACGGTGGCGACATCGAGGGCGGTGGTCAGCATGAACGCAACTCGCGAAATTGGGTGGTATAACAGTGACTGTTATAACACCTGAATGCCCCACGGGTCACGGATGTTCCCGGATCGCCGCCAGCACGCGAATGAGCGTGCGGACGTCCAGCGCGCTCAACTGGGCCACCCGCGCGCGCCCGCTCCGCTCGAGCGCCGGCGTCGCATCGGCCAGCACCTTTCGTCCCGCGTCCGTGATGCGCGCCGTGACGTGCCGGCGGTCATCCGGATCGCGCGACCTCGCGATCAGGCCGGTGTCCTCCATCCGGTCGAGGAGGCGCGAGACATCGGGCACGTTCGAGACCATCCGTTGGGCCACGTCGCGCCCGCACAGGCCGCGCTTGCCCGCGCCCCGCAGGATGCGCAGCACGTTGTACTGCGTATGCGTCAGCCCGTGCGCCTTGAGCACCTCGTTCTCGGCGTGCTCCAGCACGGCCGCGGTGCGCAAGATCGAGAGCAACGCTTCGTCGGCCGGCCGCGCGAAGGGCTTGGTCTGCTTGATCTCGTCTCTGAGTGTCGTCGGCATACCGAGAGATAGATGTTACAACAGGCAACGACAAGCCCCGTGGCGCGCGGCCCGCGCGTGGACAGGCAGGGCGTCGCGCGAGGCGCCGCTGACGGGTCCGTCACGGCCCCTGTGCGATCTGGCGCGACCCTCGCATGATTGAACAGGGGGGCCGCGCATCGCCGCCCTCAATCTTCTATATACCGCATACCGCGAGGACCCTCGTCATGAAGACGGCCACAGCCAAAGACCCGAATCTCATGCGCCGCCGCGAGGCCGCGCTCGATACCCCCACGGATCTCGACCACGAAGGCACGCGCCTCATCGCGGGCGCGCACAACCCGATCCTCGCCGACGTCTTCGCGCTCTACATGAAGACCAAGAACTTTCACTGGCACATGAGCGGCCCGCACTTTCGCGACTATCACCTGCTGCTCGACGAACAGGCCGATCAGATTTTCGCGATGACGGACCCGATCGCCGAGCGCATCCGAAAGCTGGGCCAGGACACGATTCACTCCACCGGCCATATCACGCGCCTGCAGCGCATCTCGGACAACGACGCCGGCTACGTCGAGCCGTCGGACATGCTCGCCGAGCTCCGCGAGGACAACAAGACGCTGGCCGCGCGGCTCCGCGAAGCGCACAACGTGTGCGAGCAGTATCGGGACGTCGCAAGCACGAGCCTCATCGAGATCTGGATCGACGAGACCGAGCGCCGCACCTGGTTCCTGTTCGAGGCGAGCCGCCGCGCCGATTCGGGCGGCCGCTGAGCGCCTAACGCAGACGCCGCCTGACCGCCGTCACCGGAGGCCGATCCGCGCCACCAAATCGGCGTAGCGCGGATCGCCTCGCAGCGGGCCGTACCCCGGGTCCAGATGCAGGTAGATGAGCCCCGCCGA
>DAHUXU010000204.1 GCA_027307005.1 Gemmatimonadota bacterium | reverse complement strand
GGGAGGGCCGTGGACCGGATGCGCTGGGGCGCAGACTGGGCGCGAACCTCGAGCGGCGGGGGGGCCATCTCGTGCGCGGAGCGCACGTCACCGAGCTGCTGATGGCCGACGGCCGCTGCATCGGCGTCGTCGCTCAGTCCGGCGGCGACTCGTACCATGTGTCCGCGGACGCCGTGCTGGTGGCCGACGGCGGCTTCCAGGCCAGTCCCGCGCTGATGCGCCGTTTCATTTCGCCCGCGCCGGACAAGGTGCAGCCTCGCAATGCACAGACTGGCCGCGGCGACGGGTTTCGCATGGTCGAAGCGGTCGGCGGCCATTTCGCGGGCCGCGAGTCTGGATTCTACGGTCACATCATGGCACGCGAATCGTTCACCGACGCGCGCCTTTCACCGTATCCGTTCGTAGACACGCTTGCGTGCGCCGGCATGATCGTGCGCCGCGACGGCACGCGCTTCACCGACGAGGGTCGGGGCGGCACCTACGTCGCCAACGTCATGGCGCGCCTCGACGATCCGTCCGACTGCGTCGTCGTGTTCGACCGGGCGATCTGGGATGGTCCGGGCACCAAGAAAGCGTTGCCTCCCAATCCGATCTTTCCACTGTCGGGCGGCAGGATCATCATGGCCGACACCATCGCGGAGCTTGCTCTGCGGGCTCGAATCGACGCGCAGCGATTGTCGGTCACAGTCGACGCCTTCAACGAGCATGTGCGCAACGGAGCGACTGGGTCGCTTCCGGTGCCCCGCTCGGTGAACAAGATCAAGGCATTCGCGCTGGAGCATCCGCCGTTCGGCGCGATTCTGGCTTGCCCGGGGATTACGTACACCATGGGCGGCATTGCGATCGATGCCGATGCGCGCGTGCTGAAGGAAGCCGATCTGCCGATCCCGGGCCGTTATGCCGCGGGCGCTGCGACCGGCGGCCTCGACGGCGGCCCGTACTCGGGCTACGTGGGCGGCCTGTCCAAGGCCGCAACGTTCGGGTTGCGCGGCGCCGAGCATGTAAGCAGCTTCGTAGCAGCTTCGGCATCGTCCCGGCCGATCGCCGCCGCGTAGCGCCGCGGCGCACTACGTCACGCCGATGCCACGGCGTCGACCCTACTCCCACGATGTGTCCGGTATGCAATTCCGGCATATCGGCAATCGGGGCAGCGCCGTCGACATGCCCAAAGCGGAATGAGTATCATCATCGCCTCCGTTTCGATGACCAATCCCGTGACCGTCCAACATCAGCAGCGCACCGTCACATCGACGGGAATCCAGATCGCCTATCGTCATCTCGGCGCGCGGGGTCGTGATCCGCTCGTGTTCGCGCACGGCCTGTCGTATTTTTCTTATGACTGGCTCGATGTCGCAGGACGTCTCGCCACCGACCGCGAATGCGTTTGTGTAGACTCGCGCGGCTTCGGTGATTCGGGTGTAAGCCCCGACAAGGACTACTCCGTTCCATCGATGGCGGGCGACATGAAAGTGGTCATCGAAAGCTGCGGATTCGACCGCGTCGTTGCGGTTGGACATTCGATGGGCGGACGCGCTGCCACCTATCTTGCAGCGAAGGAACCCGCACTCGTGCGTGGCCTCGTTCTCGTGGACTACACGCCGGAGAACGCGGCCACGGGGCTGAAGCGCACGGCGGAGTCGGTGGCCGGTGTTCCCGACACGTTCGAAAGCGTCGACGCCGCGATGTCGCATTTCGGCATCGCACCCGGCTCGGAAAAGGCGCGCACGGTGCGAGCGCGCTACGAGGCGTACCTGCGGCGCGTCGCGGGCGGATTCACGATCAAGCGGGATCCCCATTTTCGTGACCAGTTTCGCCGCACGCTGGCCACCGGCGAGCGTCCCAAGCTCGGCCTCGACATGTGGCAGATCCTCGGTGAAGTCGTATGCCCGACGCTCGTCGTGCGAGGCAGCCGATCGGACATGTTCGCTGCCGAGACTGTCGACAAGGTGCGCGGCGCCAATCCCCGAATCGAATTGGTTGAGGTCGAGGCGGGCCACAACATCCCGGGGGAAAATCCCGCCGCGTTATCCGCCGCGATCCGATCTTTCCTAAACCAGCTGGAGCAATGACGTGAGCGCATCCAATTTGAACCTCGTCCCGACCCGCGGTATTGATCACCTCGCTTTCGTGACGGACGACCTGCCCGCGACCCTCGATTTCTACACCCGTGTCGTCGGGCTG
>DAHUXU010000197.1 GCA_027307005.1 Gemmatimonadota bacterium | reverse complement strand
ACGATCGTCGTCTTCGTCGTCCTGTTGGGCGCGACCGCGATCGTCGTCGTTCCGCTCGCATCGTTCCTGTTCGCGCTGCTGCCACTCCCGGCGTCGGGCGGCGCCAGGGCGATGCTCCCCGCGGGCGCCGCCGAGGCGGCGAAGCAGCTGTCGGCCGGCGGCCAGGTGACGAGCTTCGGCGCGTGGCTCACGTCGCTGATTCCATCCAATCCCGTCGCCGCTGCCGCCGACGGCGCGATGGTCCCACTCATTCTGTTCACGCTCATTCTGGCGATCGCGATCGCGCGAAGCCACGAAGCAACGCGGCGGCCGCTCGTCGAAGCCGCCCGCGCGTTAGGCGATGTGATGATGCGCATCGTGCGCTGGGTCGTGTTCGTCGCGCCCATCGGCGTGTTCGCGCTGGTGCTGCCGCTCGCCGCGCAACTGGGCGGCTCCGTGGCAGGGGCGATCGGCGTCTACATCGCCGAGTACACGCTCGGCAACCTCGCGGTGATCCTGCTGCTCTATCCGGTCGTCGCGGCCTTCGGCGGAATTCCCATCGGGCGGTTCGCGCGGGCGGCGCTCCCCGCGCAGCTCATCGCATTCAGCTCGAGCTCATCGATCGCTTCGCTGCCGGTGCTCATGGAGAGCGGCGAACGGGGGCTCGCGCTGTCGGATCGCATCACCGGATTCGTGCTGCCGCTCGCCGTCTCGATGTTCAAGATCGGCGCGCCGGTGTCATGGACCATTGGTGCATTGTTCGTCGGATGGTTCTACGGAATTCCGTTGCACGCGCGCCAGCTCGCAACCGTCGGCGTTGCGTCCGTGTTTCTGGCGTTCGTGGCGCCGGGCGTGCCGCGCGGCGCGTTCATCATGCTCACACCGCTGTTCCTCGCGATCGGCCTCCCGCCCGAGGGCATTGGCATCTTGATCGCCGTCGATGCGCTGCCGGATACGATCGCGACGGCGCTCAACGTCACGGGCGATCTCGCGGCGGCGGCGTTGGTCGCCCACGCGGAACCGTCCACTTCTGCGGGTCTTACGACTTGACGGCGCCGGCGCCATGATTTGGGTCCCTGTCGACGTCTGATCCCCCATTCCCCAAACGTCAGGTTTTCATAATGACCGCTCCCCAGCCGCCGAGTGGCAACCAGTCGATGCCGTGGACGTCAGGGTCGAAGAGCGGCGCCGTGCAGCACGCCTTCGTGAATGCGCGCATCGCCGACATCAATCGCCACGCGTTGTCGAAGCTGTTCACGCCGACGTTGGATGCGCTCAAGGCGACCGATCCGTCGCTCCGTAAGGCATCGCGGAAGAAATTGGAGGAAGCGTTCATGCACATGCGGCAGCGACTGCAGACGGCGCCGCTGACGATCAATTTCGTGGCCACGAAGTGGTTCATGACGCCGAACAACTACGACAGCTACACGCAGATGTACGAGCGCGCCGTGAATGCGGGCCAGATGAAGCTCACCGACTCGCCGCTCAATCCTGCGGCGATCCGCGTCGCCGCCGATGATCGCGCGACGTTCCCCAAGACCGCCCTCGACGCCGATTTCGAGGTGACGGGCATGGGCGGCCGATGGAAGAAATATGATCTCAAGGCAACGGCCGCACCCGGCGTTGGGCGCGGACTCGCGCCGGGCGGCCGAGGGTTCGGCGACGCCGTCGTGAAGATGGCGCCCGGTGCGCTCAACAAGTCGGCGGCTGGCGATTACACGGCGACCAACCCGCAATTCGATCCGCGCACGAAGCAGGTGTTCGCGGCGTTGGACTATGGGCGCCGTCCGCACGGCGCGTGCTTCGATTACGGCTACAGCCACCTCGTGCTGTCCGACAAGTTCAAGCGCGATGCGATTTACTTTGGCGGCGACACGTTCGGCGTCATGGAAGGGAAGTCGGTGACCGCGGAAGACCAGGTGTCGTACGATGTGTTGGCGGCGGTGTATCTCAAGGCAAATCCGGATCTGCGGCGCGACCTGTTGTCGAGTTGTCTTCGCGACGGAACCCTCGGCGACACCAAGGAGAAGGATCTGCTGCTCGAGGCGCATCTGTTCGAGGCCGTGCGGTTCAGCGGCGGCGCCGTGGCGATGTACGTGTCGGGGAAGGATCAACTGGTGCTGGCGGACAACACCAAGCGCCCGATCACGGGCGCCGAGTGGCAAACGATCCAGACGAACGCGCGCACGTTCGCATCGAAGCACGGGCTGCGGCTGTTCTTCGTCGAGTAGCACACATGGTGGCGCGCGCAGTGGTGCCTAACTACCGTTGTGTCGTCTCGGTGCTCGTGGCCGCGCTGTGCGTTGCCGTACCGTCGGTCGCCGTTGCCCAACACGGGGTGCCCGTCATACCGGACCACGGCCAACCGCTTCCGATTCCCGGGCGGTCGATGGTCATCACGCGCTACGGCATCGTCGCGGCGAGCCAGCCGCTGGCGGCGAGCGCCGGCGTGCACATGCTCGAGTTAGGCGGCAATGCGGTCGACGCGGCGATCGCGGCGAACGCCGCGAATGGACTCATGGAGCCGGCGATGAACGGCGTTGGCGGCGATCTGTTCGCCATCGTCTACATCGCGAAGACGGGCAAACTGTACGGACTCAATTCGAGCGGATGGTCGGCGAGCGGCATGACGCCCGAGCTGCTCAAGTCCAAGGGACTCGATCGCATTCCCATTCGGGGAGTCTGGAGCGTGACGGTGCCGGGCGCGGTGGCGGGATGGCAAGCACTGCACGACAAGTTCGGCAAGCTGCCGCTGTCCACGGTGCTCGCCCCGGCGATCCGATACGCGAGCGAGGGGTTCCCTGTCACGCACGTAATCGCAGAAACGTGGGGCGAGTACTTGAAGGTGTTGAGCGCGACCCCGGACGCCGCCAAGACGTATCTCATCGACGGTCACACGCCGCGCGTGGGTGAGATCTTCAAGAATCCGGATCTCGCGCGAACGCTCACGCTGATCGCGAAGCACGGCCGCGACGGGTTCTACAAGGGTGCGACCGCCGACTCCATTCTCTCGACCGAGCACGACCTCGGCGGCACGATGACGGCTGCCGACCTCGAGGATTTTGAGCCGGAATGGGTGACGCCATTGCACGTCGACTATCGCGGCTGGACGGTGTACGAGCTGCCGCCTAACAGTCAGGGCATCGGTGCCTTGATGATGCTGCAGATGATGTCGCACTATCCCATGGGTGCATACGGATTCCACGCGACGCAAGCGCTGCACGTGACGATGGAGGCCAAACAACTGGCGTACGCCGACGTGCTGCGGTACGTGGGCGATCCGCGTCTCGCCAACATCCCCGTGGCGCAGATGCTCGACTCGGCGCACGCGGCCGAGCGTGCGGCGACGATCGACTCGACACGCGCGGTGTGCAGTGCCGCGCCGTCGGAGTTTTCGTCGATCACCGACAAGAAGGGCGGCGACACGATATATCTCACCGTGATCGATGCCGACGGTGAC
>DAHUXU010000195.1 GCA_027307005.1 Gemmatimonadota bacterium | reverse complement strand
TGCACGTAGGGTTCGATCCGTCGGGCGGCTTGCTCGATGCGCTGGTTGCCGAACAGACGATATTGCACCATGCGCGATTCGAGAAACCCATTATAGAAAGCGCGAACGTCGGCGCGAACGTCCATCGAGACCTCTCGGTGTAAGCTGCGACGCGCGATGCGCCAACTACGCTGCCTGTGAACCGTGAAGGGGCAAGACGTGCGCCCCCGCGCGTGAAGATCTGAAGAAGAAGCGAGCGCGGCACCTGCACGCATTTCGTGAGCAGCGCATGCTTGACGCTGACGCAGCACGGCCTATCGTCTCTCGCCTGTCGTTGAAGTGGAGTTCCACTCGAGCGGCTCGAAGCCCGCAGGAGAGCGCACATGGTTGACGTCTCGGTCGAGGGAGATCGCGTCCGTTTCGACGTGGACGGGTGGGACAAGATGTGGGCGCTGAAAAGCCGGCTGGAGATTCCGCTCGCGCACATCACATCGGTGCGCGTGGATCCCGAGCCCGCCCGCGGCTGGTGGCACGGATTCCGGATGCCCGGCACACAGATCCCTGGTGTGCTCACCGCGGGCACATTCTACCAGCACGATGGCGCGGTGTTCTACGATGTGCACGACCCCGAGCACACGATCGTGATCGAGTTGGACCACGAGCACTACCGGCGGTTGATCGTCGAGGTTGCCGATCCCGCCGCCGCCGTCTCCCTGCTCGAGGATGCGATACACGGCCGCGCGTGACCGGATGCGCAGGCGCGCGGAGGATCTCCTCGCTCAGGCTTGAACGGATGACACAGTGAAACCGGGGCCACCTTCCGTTAGCCCCAGTTTCACTGTGTCATCCGCCGTTAGACGCCGAGCAGGTGTGCGCTAGAGCTGCGCCCGCCGACCACCCGTCACCAGCCGCACGAGCCAGGTGAGAATGACCGCGCCTAAAATCGCGATCAGGATCGTGTAGATGACCCCGCCGCTACCCCGGAATCCCAGCGAGCGCATGATGAAACCACCGATGATCGCGCCAATGATGCCGACCACGATGTCCATCAGTGCGCCGTACCCGGATCCCTTCATCAGCTTGCCGGTGAGGTAGCCCGCGATCAACCCCACGATGATCCACCACACGATTGCCATTGCAGTGTCCTCGGTTGAGGGAAACGAGCGTATGCGGATCCGGCCCAGGTAGCCGGCCTCCGCGGGGCTACTCCAGCACAAGTTGAGCCGGACGGGACTGGCTCGCAAGCCGCGCACATAACAACCGGGTCACACCCGCTGCCCGCTCCCGGAACCACGCGTGGTGCTGTCGCTCACACATCGGGCGAGCCATGGTCCCGCTCTTGCCTCGTGACGCGCTCTGTCCAATGCAGGGAGGCGGCATCGGACGTTGTGCCTGCCTTCACGCTTCGTGTACGCGTCTTCAGTGGAGTCTGCAGCTATGCGTGTGTCGATAGTCGTTCCCAGTCTCATGCTCGCCCTGGGCGCCGCCGCGGCCGCCCCGTCCCAGGCCCGCGCACAAGTCGGGCTCGGCGTTGGCGGCGGATTCACGTTCCCGGTGAGCTCGCTGAGCACCACGAACAAGACAGGGTACAACGTCCTGGCGGACCTGTCGTTCCGCTCGGATGCGTTTCCGTTAGGCTTCCGGATCGACGGAATGTTCAATTCGCTGCCCACCAAGATCACGGATGCCCGGACGCTCCAGGTCTGGACCGTCAACGCGAACCTGGTGGCGAACCTGGTGAACCAGCAGACCAAGCCGCCGGTGGTACCCTACCTCATCGCCGGCATCGGCTGGTACAACGACAAGTACCGGGCGCAAACCATCGGCAGCACCCTCGTCCTGTCGGGCAACACCAGCGAGAATGATTTCGGCATCAATGCCGGCGCGGGCATCCGCATCGCGCTCGGCAACTCCAGTCTCTTCGCCGAGGGACGGTACCATTACGTGTTCACACCGCATCAGCGGCTGCAGATGATTCCCGTCACGTTCGGGATCAATTTCGGCAACTGACGCGGGAGCGGCGCGCCGCGGCCGGCGCGGCGCGCGCCTAACGCCAACCCGGGCGACGGCAACCAGCCGCCGTCCGGTTTGGCTATGGCACGATGCTGAGCGTGAGGCCGACGCTGCGCGTGCTCGGGAGGCCGGGCACCTCCTGACCCTGATCGGGCCCGGTGTCGAAGACGCTTTGGGGATCGAAGTTGGGCGCGGCGCTGTGAATCAGAAGATTGCGACCGATCGCGGCGACTTCGAGCGTCGTCAGATGCAGTCGCGCCGCCACGCGCGGCTGCACGGCGTACGCGAGCCGGATTTCTCGTAGCTCGATGGCACTCCCGTCGAACCCCGCAATGTTCGCATCTCCTGCGATGAACTCGTAGTACCCCTGCGGAGAGATGGCGGTCGTATTCGGCGTCCCGTCGGGGTTCACACCCGGCAGAATGATCGTTCCGCCCTGTTGCCGCAGGCCGAGCGTGGACGAGAGCGTGCCGGCCATCGTTCCCCACATGTTCGTCCGACTGTACTCGCGGCCGCCGTGGCGACTGTCGACCAGGAGCACCAGGGAAAGCTGCCGGTATCGCAGGTCGCTCTCGAGGCCGCCCACCCACGAGGGCAGCTCCGAGCCGAGCGCCTGCAGTTGGTCGTCCGGGATGCCGTCTTCGATGATCATTCGGCCTAACGAATCGCGTATCGGCGCATAGGCGACGATGGTGCCGTACGGATGGCCCGTCAAAATCGATCCGCTGCCGATCCCGTTGATCCCGACCAGCGACGGCCGTCCCTGCACGTGGCTGCGGTTCGTCGCGAAGCGAACGCCGAGGTCCCATTCGAGACCGTTCGCGCCCTTCACTGCGGCGCCGTTCAGCGCGAGCTCGATGCCGCGATCGGTAACGGCCAGCGAGCGTTCGGCCGGAGACGGGAACGCGAACACGAGGAATCGCGACACCGTGCGTTCATCGTAGTACGTGGCGCTGAGCGACGCGCGGTCGTGCAGGAATCCGAGGTCGATCCCCTCTTCCTGGGAGATCGTGCGATCGAGAAGCGCGAACCGGTTTTCGCCGCCGACCTGCGCCCAACTGGCGCGCAGCTTCCCGGCAGAGACCAACCCGCCCACCATGCCGCCACTCGTTGGGCGCACGAAATCGTAGGCGACGGAGACCGATGGGTAGAATTCAGGTCCCGTTGCCAACCAATCCTTGCGTCCGGTTGCGTCGACAAAGAGCGTGCTGTCGACCGACGCGCCAAGCCGCCCATAGGCGCTGTTCGTCTGGGCGCGGGTCGAAATGCGGGACAGCGAGACCAGTCCGCCTAACTGATCGCTGACGGTCGTTGCTTGCGTCGTCAGACCGCCGCGGGTCGCCAGGCCGGCGTCGACGCTCACGGCGAGGGTCGTGGTCAACGGGCGTGCGACGCTCACCAACAGGTCGGAATTCTGTTCGCGATAGGTCGTGGCGCTCGCGGAACCGGTCAACTCGGTGAACAGCGGCTCGGTCGCCAGGACGTCGTGCGCGAACTCGCGATCGTGCCACCAGTCGATGCCGCTGCGGATGGACGCGCGCAGCCAGGGCGCGAACGCGTAGTCGGCGCTGATCACACCGATCGCGTGATCCCGGCTGTCGCCGTTGGTATTGACGAAGGCGTCCCAGTACGGATTGTTGGTGCCGAAGGCGGCGGCGAATGCGTTTTGGCGCGTCGTCAGGGCGTCGGTGCGCAGACGGCCCAGGTCGAGCGCGCTTCCCTCGAAGAGGAATACCTGGAAGGGATTGTCGCCATCCAGTCCCTGCACCGGCTGCTGGCTTGCGTCGAAGTGGGTGTAGGCGCCGTCGATGCGCACGCGCAGCCGCGGCAGGACATCCATGCCCGCCGACAGCGACGTCCCGAGGCGATCGAAGCCGCTGTTCGGCGACACGCCGGCCTGGCCGACGCGCGAGATGCCTAACCGTACGTCGGCGCGCGACGACGCCGCCGACGCCGCGGTCGTCGTGGTCGACGTGTGCCCCTGCACGAGATAATCCCGCAGATCGTTCGGCTGCGCCACCAGCAGCGCCGGCTGGCCGCTGCTCCACCACTGCACCTGCTCGGTGCCGTAGACCGCGGGCCCCCAGGTCCCGAAGCCGCCCGGCGAATAGACGCCGTCGCTGCCCAACGCAAAGCGGCTCTGGAACTGCGGGAGCCGCTGTGCCGACTCGAACGTGTAATCCTGGCGCGCGGTCACGGCGAAGCCGCTCGATCGCGCGGCCCGCTTGGTCGTGATGAGCACGGCGCCGTTCTGCGCGCGGCTGCCGTACAGCGCGGCCGCGTTAGGCCCATTGAGCACGGTGATCGAGGCGACATCGTTCGGGTCGATGTCGCCCAGCGAGCCGCCGAAATCGATGTTGCCATTCCGGCCGCTGACGCTCTGGTTGGCCACGGGCACGCCGTCGACGACGAACAGCGGCTGGTCGTTGCCGCCTGCCGTGCGCGCGCCGCGCAGCAACAGGCTCACCGAGCTGCCGGACGCACCGGTGCCGCTGACGTCCGCGCCGGTGACGCGCCCAGCCAGCGCCCTGACGATGTCTGTCTCGCCCGCCGCGGTGAACGCGTCGCCGGGCACCGTCTGCTGGGCGGCGCCGAGCGATCCGCGGTCCCGCTCGATGCCCAACGCCGCGATGGCGCGATGCGACGAATCGGCCGGCGCGCCCGGCAGCACC
>DAHUXU010000189.1 GCA_027307005.1 Gemmatimonadota bacterium | reverse complement strand
CGAGGCCGCGGCGCGCCTAACGCAAGTGCCGACACCTCGTCGCAGGGCCCGCGCGTGATCCTGCGCTTCCCGCGCCGTCCGGCGGACATGGTGCTCTCCGGTACGCTCCAGGGCGGCGAGGCGCTGTCGGACCGCGCGCAGGTCGTGGACGAATCGGTGGGCAAGGGACACATCGTGATGTTCGCGATCCGGCCGTTCTGGCGCTGGCAGACCCAGGGCACCTACATGCTCGGCTTCAATACGATCATGAACTGGGATCACCTCGATGCCGGGCGGGGCGTGACGTCCATGCCGCAGGTGGGACGCCGTTAGCACAGGCGGACTACAGACGGACACAGCCGGACAACGAATGACCGCTCGCTTTGTCCGGCTGTGTCCGCGCGGTTCTCCGGCGGTGCGATAGCGTATCATCCCAGTCCGCCCCACGCGACCCTCGCCGGCGGGTCAAACCTATCTGCGAGTCGCGCTGTCCAAACTCCGACTCGAGACGTGATGCGATTCGGTGCTTGGCGGTCTTTCGTTCCTGCTTGCGCTGCAAGCCGTACAATCCGTAGCCGGAAGCACGCACGCGCCAACGCGCCGCGCTCTGGCCGCATCGGTTCAGGCGACGCTGGCAACCACCGCTCCCGTCATCGACGGCCGCGACGATGATGCAGTCTGGCAGGCCGCTCCAGTCATCGATCAATTCCTGGAAGCCGAGCCGACGGAAGGCGCACCGGCGAAGGCGCGAACCGAAGCGCGCATCGCCTACGATGCGCACAACCTGTACGTTTTCGTCCGCGCGTACGATCCGCATCCCGACAGCATCGTCAGCCTGTTGTCCCGCCGCGATGATCAAACGGCGTCGGACCACATTACGATTCTCCTCGATTCCTACCACGATCGGCGCACGGGTTTCGAGTTCTCCGTCAACCCTGCCGGCGTGAAGTGCGACTACGCCATCTACAACGATGGCGCCGAGGATGCGTCATGGGACGCGATCTGGGACGTAGCCACGCGCACTGATTCGCTCGGGTGGACGGCGGAGTACCGCATTCCGCTTTCGCAGGTGCACTATCACGCCCGGACGGACGGCGTATTCGGCATTCTCATCTGGCGGGTGATCGAGCGCTACACGGAGACCATCACGTGGCCGCTCTATCGAATGTCGCGCTCGGGGTTCGTCTCGCAATTTGGTGAGCTCACGGGGCTGAATGGACTCGCGCGGCCGGGGGATCTCGAGGTCACGCCGTATGTCGTCACGAAGAACGTGCGCGGGTCCGCGTCGTCGGGCTACGATCGCCATCAGCAAGTGAGCGGGGGCGGCGATCTCAAGTATCAGCTGTCGTCCAGCCTGTTGCTCAACGCCACGGCCAATCCGGATTTTGGCCAGGTGGACGCAGATCCATCGCAGCTCAACCTCACTGCGTTCGAGACATTTTTCTCCGAGCGCCGACCGTTCTTCGTCGAGGGCAAGGGGCTCTTCACGTTCAACGTGAATTGCGTGGTCGTTCTCGATTGCAACACCGGCGAAGGCTTGTTCTATTCGCGTCGGATCGGGCGGGCGCCACAGCTGGCGGACGTCTACGACGACTCCACAGCCGTGCAAGCCACGCGGATCCTCGGCGCCGCCAAGGTGACGGGCCGGTTCACCAACGGCCTTTCGTTAGGCGTCTTGGATGCCGTCACGTATCGGGTGGGCGGGGGGGGCGGCGGGGGCGGCGTGACGCTCGAGCCGCGCGCGAACTACGCCGTGCTGCGCGCCAACCAGGACTACGCCGGCGGGAACGGCAGCGTCGGCCTCATCTTCACCGGTGTGAATCGGCAGACCGACGCATCGAGCGCTCCGTATCTCCACGCGAGCGCGTACGCCGGCGGCATCGATGCGCGACGCCGGTTTCTGGGAGACTACGAGGTGTCCGGCTCTGTGGATGCGAGCCGTGTTGCCGGGAGTCGCGCGGCGATCGCGCTGACGCAGGAGGATCCGGTCCACCTCTATCAGCGTCCCGATGGACCGCTCTCCTTCGACTCGACGCGCACGTCGCTCTCGGGCACCAACGTCGAGCTGCGCGCCGCGAAGGTGGGGGGCAAGCTGCTGCAATGGGAGACCGCGTACCAGCGGCGATCGCCCGGGTTCGAGATCAACGATCTCGGCTTTCTCCGGCAGGCCGACCAGCAGGAGTGGACCAGCTGGGCGGCCCTGGCGTTCCGCACGCCTAACGCAGTGTGGCAGCAGTTCCGCTGGAACTTCAACTACTGGCAGTACTGGAGCGACGCCGGCCTGCCCACCGAGCGCGCCTTCAACACCAACATCCACACGCAGTTCAACGACCGGTGGTGGCTGCACCTGGGCGGCACGATTGGTCAGTTAGGCACGACGTTCTGCGACCGGTGTGCGCGCGGCGGCCCGGCGATTCGCCAGGACCCGTACATCGCGCCCTGGCTCACCATCCAGGGCGACGACCGCGATGCGTATCTTCCCTCGCTGTCGGTCAACTACTGGCGCGGGGACGGCGGCCGCTCGTACTCGCTCAGCATGACGCCCGAGCTCGACATCAAAGTCTCGGCGCGCTTCGCGACGTCGGTGTACGGCACGTACACGCGCAACCGGAACGACACCCAATACTTCAATACCTACACCGACTCGGCCGACGCGCTGCACTATACCTTCGCCCACCTCGAGCAGCGCACGCTGAGCCTCACCTGGCGCCTCGACTACACGTTCACGCCTAACGCAACGCTTCAGCTGTATGCGTCGCCGTTCGTCTCGAAGGGGACCTACAGCGACGTGCGCGAGCTGGCCGACCCGCACGCGGCCGCGTACGCCGCGCGCTACACGCCATACGGCGATACGAGCGTCAGCGCCGATCCAGGCGGCTTCAACGTGCAGCAGTTCCGGTCCAACCTCGTGTTTCGTTGGGAATATCGCCGCGGCTCGACGCTGTTCGTGGTCTGGAGCCAGGGCCGCGATGGCTCGCTCCCGATCGCAGGGACGCATTCGTTCGCCGGCGATCTGCACGACCTGTTCGCCCACCGGTCGAACGACACATTCCTGGTCAAGCTCTCATATTGGTTCGCGCGCTGAAAGGCGGACAGAGCCGGACAAGCCGGACAAAGCACTGATGGCTCGGCTGAAGGGAGGGACCTACCGGCGCGAGGTCGCTTCAGGCACGGGCATCCTTGTCCGGTCTTGTCCGGCTCCGTCCGCGCTGTTCTCCGCCTTTAGCTGGTCTCTGTCCGGCCGTGTCCGCGCTGTTTCTCCGCCTGTAGTTCCGCGCACTTCTCCGCCCTAAAGAACGCGCCGTCCCCCGCCTAACGGCGAAGGACGGCGCGGTGACCACGGTCAGCCCGAGACGGTCGCTCGGCTGACGCCGGGCACTAGCTCAGGCGATCACCGTGCGGCGACCGTTTGCCCAGCTCGGGCTGACGGTGGTACTATGACTGCTAGACAAGGGATCACCTCCTGGTTGCAGGGTGAAACATCGGGCGGACACCGAAGAAATAACCGGGCGCACGCCAGAACCCAAGTGGAGCCGGCCATCGCATGATGCTCGAAGCGGCTGGATCGCCGTTCAGCGACTGGGAGAACTTCTATGTGATCGTGGGCTCGTCCGCGGCCGCGCTCACCGGTCTGCAGTTCGTCGTCATCGCCCTCATCGCCGAATCGAGCGCAAAAACCGGGGGCCGAGCGATTGCCGCCTTCGGAACGCCGACCGTGGTGCATTTTTGCGCCGCGCTCCTCGCGTCGGCCATCGTGAGCGCGCCGTGGCGGAGCCTGGCGAACCCCGCGTTTTTCATCGGCGGTCTCGGGGTGGCCGGCGTCGTGTACGCGCTCGTCGTCACCAAACGAGCGCGCGAGCAGACCGTCTATACGCCGGTGCTCGAGGATTGGCTCTGGCATTCGATTCTCCCGTTCTGCGCGTATGGCGTGATGACCGTCGCAGCGTTCGTGCTGCAGCACGACCCGGAGCAGGCGCTGTTCCTCGTCGGCGCGGCTGTGCTGTTGCTGCTCTTCATCGGCATTCACAACGCCTGGGACACGGTGACGTTCGTCGCGCTCACCTACGGTCCGGGCGGCGCGGAGCCGGCGCCGGAGGCTTCGGCGGCGGGGACGCCGCCGGGGGCCGACAGATCCGCCGCGCCCGGTGCCTAACGGAATGATCCCCTGCTGAGAAGGAGTATTGCGTTGTTCGGACACGACAGGATGCGCGACTCGCGCTCCCCCGCCGCGGTCGCCGCGGTGCTCTGCTGTCTCGCGATCGGCGGGCCCGCTGCGCGCGCGTCGGCTCAGGCCGCGGCCGGTCCGCACGTTGCGCAGTTCTCGAGCGTCGCGATGGCGCCGGACGGCCGGCACGCGGCGTGGATCGGCGCCGCATCGGCGGCGGCGACCCGCAGAGCGTGATGCTCGCCGCCACGGCAGGCGCGGCTGCGCCGGCTCGCGTCCCGCTGGCCGATGGGAGCGCGGAGAGCCCCACCGAAGTCGTGTGGTCGGCCGACAGCCGGGAGTTAGGCGTATTGGCGGCCGACGACGGGACGCCG
>DAHUXU010000175.1 GCA_027307005.1 Gemmatimonadota bacterium | reverse complement strand
CGCCGCGCGTTCGCTGGCGCCGGACAAGCCCATCGTGTTCACCGGTGCAATGCGCACGGCGAGCGACCTGGGCTGGGATGGCCCGTCGAATCTCCTCGACGCGGTCCGCGTGGCGGCGAACGAGGGCGCCTGCGGCTACGGTGCGATGGTCACGATGTCGGGGCGGGTGTTCACGGGCCTCGACGTGACGAAGGCGCACACGCATCTGCTGGACGCGTTCGAGAGTCCGGGCCTCGGTCCGGTGGCGGTGGTCGACGACGGCGAGGTCATTTTTCGGCGCGCACTCGTGCCGTCGATGCCGCCGCTCGATCCCGCGAATCCGGCGACGCCGGTGGATCTGGTGTACGCGGCGGCGGGCACGGACTCGCGGCTGCTGGATGCGTCGCGGCCGGCGGCGTGCGGGGTGGTGGTGGCGGCGATGGGGCGGGGCAACGTGCCGCCGGCGATGGTGCCCGGGATCGAGCGGTGGGCGGCGGACGGGAAGCCGGTGATCGTGGCGTCACGCGCCCAGCGGGGGCGGGTGGGCACGACGTACGGGTACGCGGGCGGCGCGCGGCGGCTCGAGGACGCCGGCGCGGTTCTGGCGCCGGGGCGCCGTCCGCAGCAGGCGCGCATCGACCTCATGCTTGCGTTAGGACTCGGCATGGGGCCGGCGGGCGTGCGCGCGCTGTTTCAGAGTTAGGCGCAGTGCCGCGCGGTGCCGGGCACGACCGGGCGCGGTTGGCGCCGCCCGCGACGGTGGTCGAGATCGCGCGCGTGCTCACCGGCGCGGGCTTCGAGACCTGGTGCGTGGGCGGCGCGGTGCGCGACGCATTGTTAGGCGAAACGCACCTTGACTGGGATCTCGCCACCGCGGCCACGCCCGCGGACGTGCGGCGGCTGTTTCGGCGCACGGTGCCGGTGGGGATCGAGTTCGGCACCGTCGGCGTGCTCGACGCCGCGAACGTGATGCACGAAGTGACCACGTTTCGGCGCGATGTGCACACCGACGGCCGCCACGCCGTGGTGGAGTTCGGCGTGTCGCTCGACGATGACCTCGCCCGGCGCGACTTCACGATCAACGCCATTGCGTACGATCCGTTAGGCGCCGCGCTGCGCGATCCGTTCGGCGGCCGGCGCGACCTCGAGGCGCGCGTCGTGCGCGCCGTCGGCGACCCCGACGCCCGGATGCGCGAGGACCGGCTGCGCGCGCTCCGCGCCATCCGGTTCGCGGCGCGGTTCGGCTTCGAGATCGAGCCGCGCACCTGGCGCGCCGTGGCCGACTCGTCGCCGTTCATGACGCGGCTGTCGCACGAACGGGTGAAGCAGGAGATCGAGAAGACGATGCAGCAGGTGCGATACGCCGGCCGCGCCATCGGGCTCTGGCGCGAAAGCGGCGTGCTGGCCGCGCTCGTTCCCGCGCTCGCCGCGATCTCCGACGTGACGCTGACGTCGCTCGACCTGTTGCCGCCACCGCGGAACGAGGCCAGGCCGGACCGTGAAATGCAGCGCATCGTCGCCATGGTGGCGGATCTCGCCCCGCGCGATGCCGAACGTGCGCTGCGAGACCTGCGGTTCCCGAACAAGACGATCGCCTGGGTCGGCTCGGTGTTGCGGGGATGGGCGGCGATCGGCGATGATGTGCGGCGCGTGC
>DAHUXU010000147.1 GCA_027307005.1 Gemmatimonadota bacterium | reverse complement strand
TCGAGTCGGTGCGCGACATGCTCGACCAGGTGGTGACGGTGCGCTACGATGCGGCGACGGGCGCGTCGGTCACGAAGCGCGACGACCGGCCGGTGCCTAACGGCGACGGCCTGGCCGGCGCGCCGGAGCTCGCCGCCGCGGGAGCGGCGGACTGATGGCCGTGGCGCGGTCGTGGCGGACGGGCCACCATCCCGACGGCCCGCAGCGGGCGCGTGTCGAAGACATCCCGGCGCTCAACCAGGTGTTCAGCAACAGCTTCACGGAGCGCTATCGCCGGGACGGCATGGTGGGCGTGCGCGTGCCGTACCTGAATCCGCTCATCTGGCGCTACGCGATCGAGGACGCGGGCGCGGGCGCGCTCTTGTGGCGCGATGAGCGCGGCGAGATCGTGGCGTTCAACGTGGTGCACTGTTCGGGCAGCGAGGGGTGGATGGGCCCGCTGGCGGTTCGGCCCGAGAGCCAGGCGGCCGGAGTGGGGAAGGAGATCGTGCGGTCGGGCCTCGCGTGGCTCGAGCGGGCGCGCGCGTCCACGGTGGGTCTCGAGACGATGCCGCGGACCATGGACAACATCGGCTTCTACTCGTCGCTGGGCTTCGTGCCGGGCCGGTTGACGATCACGGTCACGCTGGACGGCGCGCACGCGGAGCACGCGCCGTTGCTGTTAGGCAGAATGGCCACGCGCGACCAGCACGAGGCGTTGGGCGAGTGCCGCGCGCTCGTCGACGGATTGCTCCCCGGCTACGATTTCACGCGCGAGCTGGTACTGACGGAAGAGCTGGGCCTGGGCGACACGGTGCTGTTCCGTACCGGGAGCCGGTTGACGGGGTTCGCGCTGTGCCATACCGCTCCGTTAGTCGAGGGCCGCTCTCGCGAGGAGGCGCGCGTGCTCAAGCTCGTGCTCGCGCCCGGCGCCGACCTGGGCGGAACGGTGATCGCGCTCGCCGATTACGCGCGGCGCAGCGGCACGCGCCGCGTGGCGTTCCGCTCGCAGACCGACTATCTGCACGCCTACCGCACGCTCATCTCGTTAGGCGGACGGGTGCGGTGGACCGACCTGCGCATGACGCTGGCCGAGCATCCGGAGCCCGTGGCGGCGGAAGGCGTGGTGTGGAGCAACTGGGAGATTTGAGCCGCCGGGATCGCCGGCGGTACATGACCAGCCAATGCTCCAGCCTGCGAAAGCGGCGTCCGTGAGGCGCCCGTCCATGCGCCTTCACCACAGCGAATGCCACGCCTCGCGTACCGTGATGCTCCGCAAGTACGTCAGCTCCTCCGGCGCGAAGGGCGCGGGCGCCAGGCCGAATGTCGTCCACACGCGCATGTCGCCCACCGTGTTGTCGACCGCCAGCAGCTCGAGGAGGCTCGTCGTCACCGGCGGATGCGGCAACACGCGCTGCGCGGCGGCGATCAGCGGGTGAAGCAGCGCTACGGGGACGGGAATCAACACCCGCTGCGCGTGCATCGCGAGCAGCACCCGCTCGATCATCTGCTTGAGCGTCAACGCCACCGGCCCGCCCACCGGATACGTCTGCCTAACGCTATCGGCGCGCTCGAGCGCGATGCCGATCACCTGTGCCACGTCGTCCACCGCCACCGGCTGGAATCGCGCCCCGCCGCCGCCCGGCAGCGGATACACCACCGGCGACAGCCGGACCAGTCGCGCGAGCACCGTCACGAACTCGTCTTCCGGCCCGAAGATCACCGACGGGCGCAGCACCGTCCAATCGAGCTCGCTCGCCACCACCGCGTCCTGCGCCGCGCCCTTGCTGCGCAGGAATCGGTACGGCGATGCGCTCGACGCACCGTTCTGCGAGAGGTGCACGAATCGGCGCACGCCCGCTCGGCGCGACGCGTCGAGCAGTGCAATCGTTGCGGCGGCGTTCACATCTTCGTAGGACTCGTCGCGCCTCTCGATAGCGATCGCCGCGAGATGCACCACCGCATCCACACCATCGACGGCTGCGCGCACCGTGTCGGAGCTGCGCAGATCGCCCAACGCGAGGTCGACGGCAATGCCGGCCAATCGCCGATCGGCCTTGGTGGGGCTGCGCACGAGCGCGCGCACCTTCCATCCGCGGCCCGCGAGCTCGCGGCACGTGTGGGAGCCGACGAGGCCCGCTGCGCCCGTCACGAGCACGACACCCGTGCGCGGCTCCTCCGAGGCTACCGCCTGGGGCGCGGGTTGCGCTGCTGGACCGCCGGCCGTCGCCATGGGAACGTCCTCCATCGGTCCACCTCCCTCGAATCGTGACCAGCGTTCGACTCGCGATCTTCGTCGTCACGTACGTCCTGATTGCTGCACAGCAAATCCCGGGCGTGCGCTTGAACCGACCGGCGGCATCCCTCCTTGGCGCGGTCGCCATGGTGGTCCTGGGCGGCCTGTCGCCGAGTGCCGCCTACGCAGCAATCGACATCGACGTCATCGTGTTCCTGCTCGGCGTCCTCCTGCTGGTGGCCTATCTCGAGCTCGGCGGATTTTTCGAGTGGGCGGCCGTGTGGATTGCACGGCGCTTCCGCTCGCCGCACGCGTTGCTCGCGGGCATCATCGTGGCCAGCGGGCTTTTGTCCGCCATTTTTCTCAACGACACGGTGTGTCTGGTGTTCGTGCCGCTCGTTCTGGCCGCGCTGGAGCCGCTCGGCACACGTCCGCTGCCCTACCTGTTGGGCATCGCGTTCGCCGCCAACGTGGGAAGCGCGATGACGGTCACGGGCAATCCGCAGAACATGCTGATCGGCATCTCGAGCGGCATCGCCTACCGCGATTTCCTGGCGCTGCTCGTGCTGCCGTCGTTAGGCGGACTGGCCATCGTCTACGGCGTCCTGGCGGTGCTGTTTCGTCGCGATCTGGCGCGTCCTTTCCCATCGGTCGCCGCGGCGCCGGCCGGCCGGCCGATGGATCGCGGGCTC
>DAHUXU010000126.1 GCA_027307005.1 Gemmatimonadota bacterium | reverse complement strand
GTTCGACTTCGTGCACGCGCTGCGGGCGTTAGGCAATCTGGTCGAGAACGCGCTCAAGTACGGCGCGCCCGGGACGCCGGTCGAGCTGGACGTGGCGCGCGAGGGCTCGATGCTGGTGTTCCGCGTGTCCGACCGCGGGCCCGGCGTTCCCGAAGCCGAGCGCGAGCGGATCTTCGAGCCGTTCTACCGGCCGCCGGGCGTGCCGGCGGACATCGGCGGCTCGGGCCTCGGCCTAACGATCGCCCGCGGGCTGGCCGAGGCGCAAGGCGGCGACGTGCGGTTCGAGCCGCGTCCCGGCGGCGGGAGCGTGTTCTCGCTTCGCCTGCCCGCGGTGGACGACGTGACGCCGGTGTCCGCGCCCGCGGCAGCGTGCGAGGAAAGCTCGCCCCGCCCGTGAGCGCCCGGTCCGGTTCCGGACCACCCCACCAAATTGACCTTTTTTTTAGGCATCGCGCCGCCGGTTTTTGACGCGGCGTTGACGCCCGGTCGCCTAGTGTACGGTCGCGCGGCCAGATCCGTCCGCCGCGCGGCGAGCTCGCACGACGGAATGACCGGGGGTCGACGCACATGCGGGATGTCCTCTACGTAGCCGGAACGGTCGCGTTCTTCGCGCTGATGATCCTGTACGTGCGCGCCTGCGAGTCGTTAGGCGCGCGGCACGATGCCGATGAGCAGTCGCCATGACCGCCGAGATGCTCGTCGCCGGCATCGTCGCACTGGGCGTGCTCGCATACCTGGTGTACACGCTGCTGCGGCCCGATCGGTTCTGACATGACCGCCAACGGTTGGCTGCAGATCGGGATCTTCTCGATTCTGGTGCTGCTCCTCACGAAACCACTCGGCGTCTACATCGTGCGCGTCTTCGATGGCTCGCTCACGTGGCTTGCGACCGTGGAACGGATCATCTACCGCATGTCGGGCATCGACCCGCGCGAGGAGCAGCACTGGACGCGCTACGCCGTGTCCATGCTGGTCTTCAGCGCGGCGTCCATGCTCCTGACGTACGCCGTCCTCCGGCTCCAACATCTGCTGCCGCTCAATCCCCAGGGGATGCCTGCGGTGTCCGACCGCCAGGCGTTCGAGACCGCCGCGTCCTTCACCACGAACACGAATTGGCAGTCGTACGGCGGCGAGACGACGATGTCGTACCTGTCGCAGATGACGCAGTTGACGTTCCACAACTTCATCTCGGCGGCCACGGGCATCGCACTCGCGATGGCGCTCGTCCGCGGTATCGTGCGGCGGTCGGCGGGCACGTTAGGCAACTTCTGGGTGGACCTCGTCCGCGGCACGCTGTACCTGCTGCTGCCGATCTCGCTCGTGTTCGCGCTGGTGCTCACGCAGCAGGGCGTGATCCAGAACGTGTCGCACTATGTGACCGCGACCACGGTCGAAGGCGTGAAACAGGTGCTCGCCATGGGACCGGTGGCGAGCCAGGAAGCGATCAAGGAGCTCGGCACCAACGGCGGCGGATTCTTCAACGCCAATTCCGCGCACCCGTTCGAGAACCCGACGCCGCTCACGAATCTCCTCGAGATGCTGGCGATCTTCGCCATTCCGTCGGCGCTCACGTACACGTACGGGCGGATGGCGCGCAACCAGCGCCACGGATGGGCGATTTGGGCGGCGATGTACATCCTGTTCTTCGCCGGGCTCACTACCGCCTATCGCGCCGAAGCGCGCGGCAATCCCATCCATGCCGCGGAGGGCGTAGACGTTGTTGCGTCGTCGAACAATCCCGGCGGAAACATGGAAGGCAAGGAGGTGCGGTTCGGCATCGTCAATTCGGCGCTCTTCGCGACGGTGACCAGCGCGACCTCGTGCGGGGCCGTGAACAGTATGCACGACTCGTTCACGCCCGTGGGTGGCATGGTGCCCCTGGTGAACATTCAGTTAGGCGAGGTCGTCTTCGGCGGCACCGGCGCGGGGCTGTACGGGATGATCGTGATGGTGATCCTGACGGTGTTCATTGCCGGTCTCATGGTCGGACGCACGCCCGAATACCTGGGCAAGAAGATCGAGGCGCGCGAAGTCCAGATGGCGATGTTGTTCGTGCTCGTGTTCGCGGGGGCGATCCTCGTGCTGTCGGCGCTCGCTGCCGTCACGCCGGCCGGGCTGCAGGGACGCAACAACGCCGGCCCGCACGGGCTATCCGAGATTTTGTACGCGTTCAGCTCGACCGCCGGCAACAACGGCAGCGCCTTCGCCGGCCTCACCGGCAGCACCTACTTCTACAACACGCTGCTCGGCTTCAATACGCTCATCGGGCGGTTCGCGATGCACGTGCCGATGCTGGCGTTGGCCGGCTTCCTGGCCGAGAAGCGCATCGTGCCCGAGTCGGCCGGAACGTTCCCGGTCACGACGCCGCTCTTCGTCGCGCTCCTCATCTCCGTCATCCTGATCGTCGGGGCGCTCACCTTCTTTCCGGCGCTCTCGTTAGGCCCGGTGGTCGAGCACTTCCTGATGCACGCCGGGCGGGTGTTCTGACGTGACCGTCACCACGCGTCCGCTCTTCGACCCGCCGATCGTCGCGCGCGCGATCCGCGAGGCGTTCGCCAAGACCGTGAGCCTGCGCCACATGGCGCGCAACCCGGTCATGTTCGTCGTGCTGTTAGGCAGCGCCATCACGACGGTGGTCCTCGTGCGCGACATCGTCGCGCACGCTGGACACATTGGCTTCACGCTCCAGCTGGCGTTGTGGCTGTGGTTCACGGTGGTCTTCGCGAATTTCGCCGAGGCGATGGCCGAGGGCCGCGGGAAGGCGCAGGCCGACAGTCTGCGCGCGATGCGCACCACGACCACTGCCAAGCGCCTCGAGGACCCGGCGAACCGGCTGTCCGCCGAGCCCGTTCCGGCCACGCGGCTGCGCCGGGGCGACTGCGTGCTGTGTACCCCGGGCGACATCATTCCGGGCGACGGCGAGGTGATCGAGGGCGTCGCATCGGTAGATGAATCGGCGATCACCGGCGAGTCGGCGCCGGTGATCCGCGAATCGGGCGGCGACCGGTCGGCAGTGACCGGCGGCACGCGCGTGCTTTCGGATTTTCTGGTCATCCGGATCACGGCCAACCCCGGCGAGACGTTCCTGGACCGGATGATCGCGCTGGTGGAAGGTGCGCAGCGCCAGAAAACGCCTAACGAAATCGCCCTCACGATCCTGCTGTCCGGCCTCACCATCATCTTCCTGTTCGCCGTGGCGACGCTCGAGCCGTTCGCGATCTACAGCGGTGGGTCGGTGCCGGTGCCGGTGCTGATCGCGCTCCTGGTGTGTCTCATTCCGACCACGATCGGCGGCCTGTTGTCGGCCATTGGCATCGCGGGCATGGACCGGCTGATCCAGCAGAACGTGATCGCGATGAGCGGTCGGTCGGTCGAAGCCGCGGGCGACGTGAACACGCTGCTGCTCGACAAGACCGGGACGATTACGTTAGGCAACCGGCAGGCCGTACAGTTTATTCCCGTGGGTGGCGTGACGCTCGAGCATCTCGCCGACCGCGCCCAACTCGCCTCGCTGCCCGATGAGACGCCCGAAGGCCGCAGCATCGTCGTGCTGGCCAAGGAGAAGTTCGGGTTGCGCGGGCGCGCGCTGGCCGACGGCCGCCGAGTCCTGGTCGCGGCGACCGGTGCACGCGCGAGCGACGCCGACGCCGCCACCGAAGCCGAGTTCGTGCCGTTCTCCGCGTCGACGCGCATGAGCGGCGTGAACATGGGCGCGCTGCACGTGCGCAAGGGCGCGGGCGATGCGGTTGCGCGGTGGGTGCAGGAGAACCACGGCGCCATCCCCGTCGATCTCAAGCCGATCGTCGAGCGCATCGCGCGCGAGGGCGGCACTCCGTTAGTCGTGGCCGAGCGCGCCAACGGGGCGGCGCACATGTTAGGCGTGATCTACCTGAAGGACGTGGTGAAAGGCGGCATCAAGGAGCGCTTCGACCGCATTCGCGCGATGGGCATCCGCACCATCATGATCACGGGCGACAATCCGCTGACCGCGGCCGCGATCGCGTCCGAAGCGGGCGTCGATGATTTTCTGGCCGAGGCGACGCCCGAGGACAAGATGGCGCTGATCAAGCGCGAGCAGGCGGGTGGCCGTCTCGTGGCAATGACCGGCGATGGCACCAACGACGCGCCCGCGCTCGCCCAGGCCGACGTCGGCGTCGCGATGAACTCCGGCACGCAGGCGGCGAAGGAAGCCGGCAACATGATCGACCTCGACTCGAATCCGACCAAACTGATCGAGGTGGTCGAGATCGGGAAGCAGTTGCTCATGACGCGCGGGTCGCTCACGACATTCTCGATCGCCAACGATGTCGCCAAGTATTTCGCGATCATCCCGGCGATGTTCGTTGTAACATACCCCGCGCTGCGCGGCCTCAACATCATGGGCCTGCATTCGCCGCAGTCGGCGATTCTGGCGAGCGTGATCTTCAATGCGCTCATCATCATCGCGCTCATCCCGCTGGCGCTCAAGGGCGTGCGCTATCGTCCGGCGCCGGCGGCGATGATCCTGCGGCGCAATCTGTGGGTCTACGGCGTGGGCGGTCTCGTGGTGCCGTTCGTCGGCATCAAGCTGATCGACATGCTGATCGTCCTCCTGCACCTGGCCTAACCATGCTTCGCCATCAGCTGCGGCCGGCGATCGTGCTCACGCTCGTGCTGTGCGTCGTCACGGGCCTCATCTATCCGGGCATCGTCACCGGTCTCGCACAGCTGCTCTTCCCGCGGCAAGCGGCCGGTTCGCTCGTCGCGTCGAATGGAACGGTGATCGGCAGCGCGCTCATCGGGCAGCGCTTCACAGGCGCCAGGTACTTTCATCCGCGCCCGTCGGCGGCCGGCGCGGGCTACGACGACACGCTGTCCGGGGGCACGAACCTCGGACCCACGAGCGCCAAGCTCGCGGACACGTTGATCGCCGACGCGATCGACACGGTGGTGCACGACGATGGCGGCGCGCGCGGCGAGATCCCCTCGGACATTGTGACGTCGTCGGGCTCCGGGCTC
>DAHUXU010000118.1 GCA_027307005.1 Gemmatimonadota bacterium | reverse complement strand
ATGCCGAAGTGCGAATTGATGCAGGGCCACGCGTACGGCGTGGGCTCGCCGCGATAATCGAATCCCGTCCACACGAATCCTCCCGACGCCCACGGCCGGGCGAGGTACGCCGTCCACCACGCCTCCGCCGTCGACGCCCAGGGCGGGAAATTCCGGTCGTACGCCGATACGTAGCCGCGCGCGGTGTCGTTCGCGTAGATCCCGCGCGTCGACACGGTGCTCGCCACCTCGGTGCCCATCGCCGGCTTGCGCGGGAAGCGCGCGCGAAACGCATCCATCTCGCGCCCGACGCGATAATTGAAGCCCTGCACATCGATCACGCCCGTGAAGCCTTTCCCCCAGTCGCCGTTCATCGCCGCCGTCACCGGCCGCGTCGGATCGAGCTGCCTAACGGTGGCCTTCATCACCTCCGCCATGCGTGCGCCGCGGTCGGTGCCCTGTTCGCCGTCTTCCTCGTTGGCCAGCGACCAGGCGAAGACGCACGGGTGATTTCTGTCGCGGCGCACCAGACGACCGAGTTGGCTCAACGCCTCCGGATCCGCGCCGAACATGCGCGTCTCGTCCAGCACCAGCATGCCGATCCGGTCGCAGGCGTCGAGCAGCTCGGCAGCCGGCGGATTGTGCGACGTGCGGTACGCGTTGGCGCCCATCGCCTTGAGGCGCTCGATCCGGTAGGCCTGCAGGCGGTCGGGCAGGGCAGAGCCGACGCCGGCGTGATCCTGGTGATTGCACGTGCCGCGAATCTCGACGTGTTCGCCGTTCACGAGAACGCCGCGGTCGGGGTCGAATTGCACGGTGCGAATGCCTAACGGCGTCTCCGTGCGATCCACTTCCACCTGGTCCACGGTGAGCAGCGTGACGAGCGTGTAGAGATGGGGGGCGTCGAGCGACCACAGCGACGGCGCATCGATGCGCATCGCGTGATCGACGGCGCTCGAACCGGCCGCCGGAATCGTGACCGGATCCGATCTCGAGGTTTGTACGACCTGTCCGGCGCCGTCGAGCATCCGCAATTCGATGGCACACCGCGCGTCGGCGTCGCCGTCGTTCTGGATGGTCGTAGTGATGTGCGCCGTGGCGCTGCGCTTCGCGCCGTCCACCGTCGCGCGAACGAACGTGCCCCAGAGCGCCACGTGCACCGGCGCCGTCTTGACGAGCCACACATGGCGATAGATTCCGGCGCCCTCGTAAAACCACCCTTCGTGCTCGGTCGCATCCACGCGCACCACGAGCACGTTGTCGCCGCCGTAGTTCAGCTCTGGTGTGATGTCCACCGCGAACGGGGCGTACCCGCTCAGATTGCGCGCCACCAGATGGCCGTTGAGCGCAACCATGCAATCGCGAAACACCCCATCGAACTCGAGTGAAATGCGTCGGCCCAGGTCCTCGGCGGGAACCGCGAACGACTTGCGATACCAGCCGATGCTCGTGTCGGGATGTGCGCGTCCCACCGGCTTGAACCCGTAACTCGTTAGGCCGTGCTCGTCGACGAACGGCAGCTCCACGGCCCAGTCGTGCGGCAGGTCGAGGCGCCGCCATGACGAGACATCGAAGTCGGCGTGCGAGACGGGAGCGAACAGCTCGCCCGACTTGGCGAACTCTTCATCGGCGCCGTAGCCGAAGTCGCGGGCGGGATCTGATGCGTGTCCCAGATGAAAGCGCCAGTCCGTGTCGAATCTGATGCGTTCTCGCCCGCCGCCCGCGACCGCCGGCGAGATTCCGGCGTCACCGCGCGCGAGCGACGCCCGCGCGGGCGTGGTCCCGACGACGCGATCGGTGCCGCTTCGCAGGGCGTCGAGCGGCGATGGGATGCTGACGAGGCCGAGGACGGAGGCTGCTCCTGTGAGCAGGGCATCGCGGCGGGACATCTTGGACTCGGACATGGTTCCGTGTGGTTGGTCGCGACGCATAACTTTCAACCAATGCGCGGGCCTGACAAGCGATCAGCGGGAGACCTGCCCCGGAACGAGGTGGCCGGCTCCGGCGTGCGTCCCGATACGGCAGCCGCGGCCGGCGATCGCCTAACAAAGAACGCGCCTCTCGCGCTCCGTGTGGCAACGATGGCCGACGTGTCGGCGCTCAACGCCATGATTGCGGAATCCGCTCGGGCACTGAGCGCAGGCTATTATGCGCCTGCGCAGGTCGAGGCGCCGGTGACGCATGTGTTTGGCGTCGACACGCATCTCGTCACCGACGGCACGTACTACGTGATCGACGCGCCGGACGGCGCGCCCGCCGCGGCGGGCGGCTGGAGCTCTCGTCGCGCCCTGTATGGTGGCGATCAGATGGCGTCGCACGACACCACAGATGAGCGACTCGATCCGGCGCGGGACGCCGCAAAGATCCGCGCGTTCTTCGTGCACCCGGCGTTCGCTCGACGCGGCCTGGCGCGACGACTCTATGCCGAATGCGTCGGCGCGGCGCGCGCGGCGGGATTCCGTCGGATCGAGCTCATGGCCACGCTCCCCGGTGAACCCGTGTATCGCGCACTGGGCTTCTCGGAGATTGAGCGCAGCGAGGCCACACTGCCGGGCGGCGTCGTGATCCCGCTCGTGCGCATGGCGCGCGCTGTGTGACCCCGACATCCGCATTTGCGCAGGGCAAGGGACCGGTGCCACATTCAGCGGCGACCGTTTCCGGCGTCGTGCATCGCCGCCGCGCCGTCCTCGTTGCCTAACGCAAACCCATCGATGCTTCCCCACGTCCTCGGTGTCATCGCGCTCATCGCCGTCGCGCTGCTCTTCGGCGCGACGTGGTACGAGACCGTCGTCATGGCGCCCAACTACGAGCGGGACATTCCCGCGTCCATCGCACTCGCGCGGCAGTTTCTGGCGGGCGCCACGCCGGCGCGGTTCTTCCGCGTCGTCGCCCCTGCCGCACAGCTGCTCACGCTCGGCGCCGTGGTGTTCGACTGGGCCAAGCCCGGCGACAACGCATTTCTCGTCGCCCTCATCGCGCTGATCGTGGCCGACGTGATCACGTACACGTTCCACTACCCGAGACTCGCTGTGATGTTCACGTCGCCGGAGCCGCAGGATCCGGCGGTGTTGCGCCGCGCGGCTCGCCAGTGGGCGACGGGCAACTGGGTGCGCGGCATCTTGCTGTTCGTCGTGTTCATCGCGCTGCTCGCCGGCACGGTGCATCTCGCCCGGCACCTCTAAGCCTAACGCTAGCCATCGAGGGCCCATGATTGGACGAACCTGGCACGGCCGCGTGCCGGCCAAGAAAGCCGACGCCTATCACAAGTATCTGCTGCGTACGGGACTCTCCGACTACGCCGCGACCCCCGGCAACCGCGGCGTATTCGTGCTGCGCCGCGACGACGGTGATGTGACGCACTTCTTGCTGCTCACACTCTGGGAGTCGCTCGACGCGATCCGCGCGTTCGCCGGCGAGGCCTACGACCGGGCGCGCTACTACCCGGAGGACGACGATTATCTGTTGGAACGCGAGCCGTTCGTCGTGCACTATGACGTGCTCGCGGCCTCGGGCGTGAAGGAATGAGCCCCGAAACGCGTCGCACCGCGGGCTTGTAACTTGCTAACGCCTCTCCGACTCCCGATACGACGCATACAATGACCTCTGCACCGCCTGCTGCCGGTTTACTTCCTGACACCAAACCCCCCTCCACCCAAACGAAGAGCCCGCTGCGCATAGGAATTGTGGGCGCCGGGCACATGGCCGTGAATCATGCGCTGGCCATTGCCCGGGCCGGGATTCCCGCCCGGGTCGTCGCCTTCGCGGACCCGTCGTCGGTTGCACGCAACGTTCTTGCGGCGCAGGCGCCGGACGCGGCCGCCTACGAGTCCGTCGAGGAGATGCTGGCCAGTGGCGGCATGGACGTGATTCACATCTGCACCCCGCCCGCGACTCACATGCGCTTGGCGCGAGCGGCAATCGAAGCGGGATGCCACGTGTACGTCGAGAAGCCGTTCACGCCCACGGTGGGCGAAGCAGAAGAGCTGCTGCGGCTCGCTTCGTCACGCCACGTGCTCGTATGCGCGGGCCACCAGTTGCTTTACGAGCGACCGGCTCGCAAGGCGGAGGCGAACGCGGCAGCGCTGGGTCGGATCGTTCATGTCGAGAGCTATTTCTCGTTTCGCATCGGCGGCGGGGCGCCGCTTCCCGCCGACCTCATGCTTCTCGACGTCCTGCCCCATCCAGTGTACCTGCTGCTGAATTTTCTCGAGCGGGCGTCGCCGGGACCCACAGAGCTGAAATCCATCCAAGTGGGACAAGCGGGGACAGTGCACGCGCTGGTGCGGCGCGGATCCGTGACCGGCCACCTGATCGTGACGGTGGAAGGACGTCCGGTCGAAAGCTACCTGCGGCTGGTTGGGACTAACGGAGCAATTTTCGCCGACTTCGTTCGCGGCACGGTGCAAAAGTTGTTCGGCCCCGGCACGTCCGGAATCGACAAAATCCTGTCGCCGTATCGTATCGCCACGCAGCTTGTCGGCGGGACGACGCGCGCGCTCGGTCGCCGGTTCATCAAACGCCAGCGATGGTATCCCGGGCTCGCGGAACTGTTCGGCGCTTTCTATAGCGCAATCCGGGACGGCGCACCGTCGCCCATCAGCCCGGAGAGCATCATCGAAACCGTTCGCATCTGCGAAAAAATCTCGCAGGCGTTGACGGCAGGATCGTCTGTCGCCGAAACAGCGGTGCCGGTGGGCCGGCTCAGGGTTGCTCTCACCGGCGGGACCGGATTTCTCGGCAAGGCCGTCACAAAGAAGCTGCTCGATCGGGGACTGGGCGTCCGCGTGCTGGCCAGGCGACCACCGGCTGCGTGGGAGCGGTCGCCAGGAGTCGAGTACATCGCAGCGGATCTGGGAAAAGGTGTCGATCCACAAGCGCTGGCGGGCGCAGATGTCCTGATCCACGCCGCAGCCGAAACGTCGGGCGGTTGGGAAGAGCATCAGCGCAACTCGATCGACGCGACCGAGCGAGTGCTTCGCGCGGCGGCAGCCGCCGGTGTGCGTCAGGTAATCCACGTCAGCAGTCTGGCGGTGCTCTCGCGTCCTCGCCGCGGACTGATCGACGAGAACACTGCGCTCGAGCCTGATAGCCGGGGCTCGGGACCGTACGTGTGGGGCAAGGTCGAGTCGGAGCGGCGCGCCATCGAGTTAGGCGCGTCGCTCGGGCTCAGCGTGAAGGTTGTCCGTCCGGGCGCCCTCGTGGATTACGCGGCGTTCGATCCTCCGGGGCTGCTCGGCCGGCGCATCGGCCCGATGTTCGTGGCCGTCGGCGGACGACGCGACCGTGTCGACGCCGTCGACATCCAATTCACAGCCGATGTCCTGGCCCATATGGCCGAGCGGTTCAACGAGGCGCCGAACGTCGTCAACCTGATCGCAACGGACCCGCCCACGAAACGGGACCTCGTCGGAAACCTGCGTCGGGACAACCCCGGCCTCACCGTCATCTGGCTCCCGTGGCCGGTTCTTGTGCCGCTCTCGGGCATGGCCACGCTGCTACAGAAGGCACTGCGGCCGCGACGCCCAGCGATCAGCTTGCGCAAGGTCTTTGCTTCGCGGCGCTACGACAACGCGCAAGTCCGCGCCTTGGCGGCGCGCATGGGTGACGAGAAGTCTGCAACCGCGAGCGGCGGAAACGCGAATCGGGGCACGGCGTATCCGTGACGCGGCCGAAGCTTCTCGTTCTGTCGCAAACGCTGCCGTTCCCGCCCGACGGCGGAGTCAAGGTTCGCACGTACAACGTCCTCAAGCAGCTCGCGATCGCGTTCGATATCGTCGCGCTTTGCTTCTATCGCTCGAAGACCAGCAGCGACTCGGCGGTCGCGGGGCTTCGAGGCTTGGCGCGTGTGGAAGCATTCCCGATTCCACAGGAGCATTCGCGGCTGCGCTTGCTGCGCGACCATCTTCATAGCTCGGTGAGCCGGCGCGTCTACACCGCGTTCGCGTACCGTTCGCACAAATTCCGCGCGCGTCTCGTCGACCTTCTCGCCTCCGAGCACTTCGCGCTTGCTCATGCGGACAGTCTCGACCTGTCCGACTATTTCCCGCTCGTCGGCGACGTGCCGCTGATCTGCGTCCATCACGATGTGCAATCGGCGTTGCTCAGGAGACGCGCCCAACAACAGCGCGCGCCGTGGATGCGCGGCTACATCGCGTATCAGGCCGAGTTGATGAGGCGCGAGGAACGTCGCTGGTGCCCGCGTGTCGATTTGAACGTGACGGTGTCGGACGTCGACCGCGATGCGCTTCGCGCCGTGGCGCCTGGGTCGCGTGTCGCCGTTGTCCCGAATGGAGTAGACGTGGACTACTTCCGCCCGCAGGGCGGCGGAGCTGCCAACACCGTCGTTTTTGTCGGCGGCAGCAGCTGGTTTCCGAACGCCGACGCCATGCGGCACTTTGGCCAAGCGATTCTCCCGTTGATTCGGGAGCGGGGCGCATCACCGGACGTCGTGTGGGTCGGGAGCACGACGGCGGAGGAAAGAGGCGCATTCCGGCGCGACTTCGGCATCGAGGCGACCGGCTACGTCGAAGACACGCGGCCGTACGTCGGAGAGGCGGGGTGCTGTATCGCTCCGATTCGGGTCGGAGGCGGCACGCGGATCAAGATTCTGGACGCATGGGCCATGGGGAAAGCGGTGGTCAGCACATCGATCGGCTGCGAGGGACTGTCGGCAGTCGATGGTGACAACATCCTGGTGCGCGACGACCCGCGCGGATTTGCGGACGCCGTGATTGCGGTATTGAATGACGAATCACTGCGCAACCGGCTCGGCCGCTCC
>DAHUXU010000101.1 GCA_027307005.1 Gemmatimonadota bacterium | reverse complement strand
GGACGTCCGAGTTTCGGACGTACGTGCGATACACGCCCATCGGTGCGCTCGCGCAAGTGACGCGCGATCTGCAGCCACGCGATCTGCGGGCGGGTCTGCCGCTCACGCTCGGGTATCAGCTCGAGTACGGGCGAACGAAGGCCGACCCGGCAGTGTTCTGTCAGATCTTCAACCGGTGCAGTCTGGCCGACATCGATCGGCTGCAGCAGAACAGCAGCTTGCAGGTGTTGAGCGCGACGCTCGTGCGCGACCGGACGGACAACGTGCTCGATCCATCGCGCGGGTCGATGCTGCAGCTCGTGCTCAGGAGCGGGACGACGAGTCTGGATACGGCGGGGGCGTCGCGCTTCACGCGCGCCGAGGGCGACGCGTCGTTTTACAAGAGCCTCGGCGGGAAGACGGTGTTGGCGGCGCGGCTCGAGCTGGCCGGCGTGTTCAGCGGTTTCTCGACGAACGCGGCGACGGACTTCGTGCCGCCGGAGGAGCGGCTGTACGCGGGCGGTCCGAACTCGGTGCGCGGCTACAGCCAGAACTTGTTAGGCCCGCTGGTGTACATCGTGGACTCGACGAGCGTGCGGGACACGATCGTGGCGGGGCGGCACGTGTACACGGCCAACGACTCGGCGAGAATCCGGCAATTCTCGCCGACGGGCGGCAACACGATGTTGGTGGGCAATCTGGAGCTGCGGACGCCGTCGCCGTTCTTGCGCGACCTCGTGCAGTTGGCGGGTTTCGTGGATGCGGGCCTGGTCTGGAACCGGCCGACGGACCACGTGAGCCTGGGCGATGTGCGCCTAACGCCTGGGATCGGGGTGCGCGTCAACTCGTTCGTCGGGCCGTTCCGGGTGGACGTGGCGTACAATCCGTATCAGTCGTCGCTGGGCTCCGTGTATTTCGTGGACCAGTCGAGCGACGCGCTGCGGTGCGTGAGTCCGCACAATCCATTCGATCGCGGCGTGGTGGTGCCGGGCGTGGACTGCCCGTCGACGTTCCGTCCGGTGCAAACGGGTTCGTTCTTCAGCCGGCTGACGTTCAACTTCAGCATCGGTCAGGCGTTCTAACATGACGCGCCGCCGGTTGGTCGCGATCGCGAGCGCGGGCTTGCTGCTGTTCATCGGCGTGGTGATCGCCGGCGTGCTGCTCGCGCTCACGCAGACCGACATGGGCCGCGCGTGGGTGCGCACCTACGTGCAGCAGACGCTGGCGACAGCGCTGCACGGCAACGGCTCGATGTACATCGGCCGGTTAGGCGGGAATCTCCTGAGCGGTTTCACGATCGACTCGTTGTCCATCCGCGATGCCGAGGATTCGTCGTTCGTGGTGTCGGGGCCGGTCAAGCTGCACTACGACCTGCGCGATCTGGTGGACAAGCGGATCCGGTTGTCGTCCGTGGATCTCGAGCGGCCCGTGATCAATCTGCGGCGGCACGCAGATCACTCCTGGAACTTCCAGCACATTTTCCCGGGCGGGCCGCCGGCCAAGCCCGGCGCACGGCGGGTGCCCCGGCCGCAAGAGCTGCGGTTCGGCGACTACATCACGATGTCGTCGGTGACGATCCACGACGGGACGGTGATCCTCACCGAGCCGTGGGACGCGCCGGACTCGCTGCGCGGCGCACGGCGCGACAGCGCGATCCGCGTGGCGCTGCGCGATACGTCGCGCATCATTCGCCGCACGAGCGAGGGCGTCAAGCAAACGCGCCTGTTCACGCATCTCGAGTTGTCGGCGCCGGACGTGCGCATTGCGGATCCGGACAGCAGCGGGCGGTACGTGCAGGTGGCGTCGCTCGACGTCGACATCAGTGATCCGCCGTTCCGTGTGCGTCATGCAACGGGGCCGGTGACGATTCGCGGCGACTCGGTGTGGCTGTCGATGCGCCACTTCGACCTGCCGGGATCCACGGGATCCGCCACCGCCAAAGTGTGGTGGGGCGGCGATCTTCCAACGCGATACGACGTCCACGTGACGGCGGATTCCGTCTCGCTGGCGGATGTGGCGTGGGTATATCCGACGCTGCCGCGCACCGGCGGCGGGCGCATGCGCCTAACGATCCACAACGAGCTCAACCTGCACGTGCTGGATTACGTGCTGAGCGACATGGACGTGCGCACGACGCGGTCGCGGCTCCAGGGCACGATGACCTTTGCGGTGGGCGGGCCGGTGCTGGGCGTGAAGGATCTGGCGGTCACCGTGTCGCCGCTCGACTTCGATCTCTTGCGGCAGTTCAACGGCGGTCCGTTTCCGGTGGATTGGCAGGGGCAGTTCACGGGATCGGTGCGCGCGCGCGGCGGTCCGCTCACCCGGTTCGATGTCGACGATGCCCATCTCGAATTTCGGGATGCGCACGTTCCCGGTGCGGTGACGGCGCTGGATGCATCCGGCGGCGCGCTGGACATTCTCAAGCCGTCGCAGGCGACGTTTCTCGGCTTGCGCGTGAAGCTGGCATCGCTCGATCTGCGCACCATCCACTATCTTTTTCCGTCGTTCGCGAAGTTAGGCGGCACGATCAGCGGGACGGCGACGCTGGATTCGGTGTGGACTGATTTGCGATTCAGCGACGCCGATCTCACGCAGCACGATGGTCCGGCGCCGCCGACGCACGTGACGGGACGCGGGCGCGTCACGTACGGGACCACGACGGCGTTCGACATCGACCTGATGGCCTCGCCGCTTTCGTTCACGACGCTCGCGCGCTCGTATCCCGGGCTCAGATTTCGCGACACATACTCGGGGCCGCTCGTGGCGCACGGCACGACATCAAATCTCGAGCTGCACACGGAACTCGTCGGGCCGGCCGGCGCCTTCGGCGCGGATGGGGTGTTCAACCTGGAGCCGCCGACGTACGGCGCGAAGGCCACGTTCACGGCGCACGATCTCGACGTGCCGGTGCTGCTCGCGGACACCACGCTGACGCCGGCGCGCATCACCGGCACGATGACGGCCGATGTGCACGGCGATTCGGTGGCGAATCTCGTCGGCACTGCGTCGGTGATGCTCGATTCGTCGCGCGTCGACTCGATCGATGTGCGACGCTCGACGGCGTCGCTCGCGTTCGGGGACGGGCGGATGCGCGTGGATTCGTTGTCGCTCGAGACCGATCTGCTGCGCGCGACGGCCAAGGGCGCGATCGGGCTGCGGCCGCAGACGCCGGACTCGTTGTCGTACGTCGTCGACGCCGATTCGTTAGGCGCGCTGGCGCCGCTGCTCGGCATCTCCGTCGCCGCGACCACGGGCGATGGCCAGCCCGACACGACGGCCGATTCCACGGCGATCGCGGACGTGCTGAGCGGTACGCTGCACGGGGTGGGCGTGCTCACCGGAT
>DAHUXU010000091.1 GCA_027307005.1 Gemmatimonadota bacterium | reverse complement strand
GTAGCATGCGTGCGCGGTGATCGCGTACGAACAGAGCTCGTACAGCGTCCACGCCGCCGGCGCGCCGAGGAGGGCGAACCATGCGGCGCCGTAGCCTTCAGCATGCGTGTGCGTCGGGGTCTGCGCAGCGGGTGCGACGGTCATGGCTCGAGCCCTCCCAGGTGCCTAACCAAGGCGCGGCGAGATGTAGAGCGATGAGAACACGAACAACCACACGATGTCCACGAAGTGCCAGTACATGCCGGCGTTGGTCAAGGCGAGGTGCGACTCGCGCGTGAACGTGCCGCGGGCCGCCCAGATCTGCACCAGCACGTTCATGCACAGGCCGATGATCACGTGCGCGCCGTGAAAGCCCGTGATCGTGTAGAACAGCGATCCGAACGCGCCATCGCCGGCGCCGAACGGCTGCTTGCTCCACTCGATGCCCTGGATGATGATGAACGCCAGTCCGAGGATGAACGCGATGAACAGGCCGAGGCGCAGGCGCTCCTGGTTGCCGGCGCGGATGCCCCGCTCGCCCCACATGTACGCGATACTGGACAGGATCAGCAGAATCGTGTTGGGCAGCGAGAGCGTGAGCTTGAGCGGCCCGTCTGGAGGCCAGGCCGAGCGCGACTGCGACCCCAGATAGAAGAAGCTGAACAGCAGGAAGCCGAACAACGCCGCCTCGGTCGCGATGGTCCAGACCATCGCCCACCAGCCGGGCGCGCGGCCTTCGCCGCCTAACTGAATCGTGCGATCGTACGCGACGGACGTCATGCGCGCTCTCCGGTGACGAGGTGACGCGGCCACAGCCATCCGATGAGGCACGCCAGCATGCCGATGCCGCCAAGGATGGCCAGCCACCACAGCGAGAACACCAGGCCGTAGGCCGTGCCGAGCATCGCCACCGCGAGCAGGAACGGGAACATCGAATCCTCCGGCATGTGCAACACGTGCAGCGGATGCGCCTCGAGCGGCGACGTGCCGAACGTCTCGCGGCCTTCGGCGAGCACCACGCCTTCCGAGACGTGGCTGTGCCCTTCGCCGGGGATCATGCCCGGCGTCTCATCGCCTAACTGATCCTCCCACAACGGGAGCCGGCTCCGGATGATCGGGATCACGGCAAAGTTGTACGGCGGCGGCGGCGACTCCATGGCCCACTCGAGCGTGCCCGCATGCCACGGATTCGAGCCGGCAAACGCCCCGCGGCGCAGGCTCACGAAGATGTTGATCACGAACAGGAGCACGCCGACCGCGAACACCGCCGACCCGATCGTCGTGATGAGGTTCACCGATCCCCACCCCGCGCTCGCCGGATACGTGTACACCCGCCTCGGCATCCCCAACAGTCCGCTGATGTGCATCGGGAAGAAGCCGAGGTTGAATCCGATGAACATCGTCCAGAAATTCCACTTGCCTAACGTCTCGCTCATCATGCGCCCGGTCATCTTCGGCATCCAGTAGTAGAACGCGGCCACCACCGGGAACACGTTGATGCCGATGAGCACGTAGTGGATGTGCGCGACCACGAAATAGGTGTCGGTCACCTGCCAGTCGAACGGCACCGCGGCGGTGACCACGCCCGACACGCCGCCGATCACGAACCGCACGACGAATCCGGCGACGAACATCATCGGCGTCTTCCACACCGGCGTGCCCAACCACATCGTGGCGATCCACGCGAACACCGCGATCGCGCTCGGAATCGCGATGATGATGCTGGCGCCGCTGAAGAACGACATCGACACACCGGGGAGCCCGGTGGCGAACATGTGGTGCACCCACACGCCGAACCCGATGATGCCGGTCGCGATCGTGGACATCGCCACGTACGGATAGGCGACCAGCGGCCGTCGACAGAACGTGGGAACCATCTCCGACACCATGCCCATTGCCGGCAGCACGATGATGTACACCCACGGGTGTCCGAACATCCAGAACAGATGCTGCCACAGGAGCGGACTCCCGCCCTGCGCCGCATCGAAGAAGTGCATGTGAAAATGGCGCTCGAAGTACAGGTACGTCGTCGCGACGGTGAGCGCCGGCAGCGAGAAGACGGCCGCGAAGGACGCCGTCATCGTGCCGTAGACGAAGATGGGCAAGCGGTTCAGCGACATCCCGGGCGCGCGCATCTTCATCACGGTGCCGATGAAATTGATGGCGCCGATGGTGGTCGAGACCGTGAGGAAGATCAACCCGAGGGCGTAAAAATCCATGTTGAGCCCCGGGTCGAACGGGCGCAGCGTCATCGGCGCGTACGCGAACCAGCCTGCGTTAGGCGCCTGCCCGATGCACAGCGCCGTGTAGATGAAAATGCCGGAGGCCAGGAACGTCCAATAGCTGAGCGCATTGACGCGCGGGTACGCCATGTCGCGCGAGCCGAGCATCAGCGGCCAGATGTAGTTGCTGAAGCCCGACAGCACCGGCGACGCGTACCAGAAAATCATCGTGATGCCGTGCATCGTGAACAGCTGGTCGTACGCTCCGGGCGACAGGAGATGCGCGTTGGCGTGCGTGAGCTGCGCGCGCATGATCAGCGCTTCGATGCCGCCCAGGACCAGGAAGATCAACGACGTCACGAGATAGCGCTTGCCGATGGTCTTGTGATCGACGGTGGCAAGGATGCCGTACAGGCCGGGACGCGCCTCCCACGTGTCGTGGAGCCGCTCGAGGGGTGCGGTCGCGATGGGTGCGAGAGTGGCCACGGCGATTCCTCTATCTGAGAGTCTCGAGGTATGCGGCGAGCGACTGCAGGTCGCGCGATGGCAGCGGCATGGACGGCATGTCGCTGCCGGGCTTGATGGCCTGCGCCGCGAGGATCCACCCCATGAGATTCGCCTGTGTGTTAGGCAGCGTGCCCGCCGCGATCGTGGTGCGCGACGCGATGTGCGTGAGATCGGGACCCACGCCGCCGCCCGAACCGGTGCCGCGAATCGTATGGCAGTTCGCGCATCCACTCGTCATGAACACGCGGAGACCATCGGCGGCAGTCGGATCCGCCGGTTTCGCCGCCGGCGCGGCCTCGTCGGCGAGCCACTTCTGAAAATCGCCGGGGCTGTCCGCGATCACGCGCATCTGCATGTGCGCGTGCTGCGCGCCGCAATATTCGCCGCACGTGCCGCCGAACACGCCGGTGTGCCGCGCCTCGATCCACGTCGTGTTCGTCTGGCCGGGAATGATGTCGGTCTTGCCGGCAAGCGCCGGCACCCAGAAGCTGTGGATCACGTCGTTCGTCGTGAGCTCGAGCTTCACCGGCTGGCCGACCGGCACGTGAATCTCGTTCGCGGTGACCACGGTGTGCGACGGCCCTGTTCCCTCATAGCGCACTTCCCACCACCACTGGTGGCCGATCACTTTCACCGTTGCCGCGGGCGAGCGCGTGGGCGCCGCGACGGCATCGAGCGTTCCGATGGTGAAGATGAACGTGAGGAGCAGCACGATGCCTGGAATGACGACGCCGCCCCACATCACCCAAGGGACGCCGGAGCTGCCCGCGAAGACGGCATCGTCGCGCGTCCGCCGTTTGCGCGACCGTGCGTAGGCCACGAGCACCAGGATCGTGATGATGCAGATGACGGCGCAGGAGACGATGACCAGGAACCACCCGAGCCCGGTTTCGCGGCTGCCGGTGACGCCGTCGTGCGCGAGCACGTTCAGCGGCGTGCAGCCGGCCAGCGCGCAACTGCCTAACGCACCGGCGCTCGGCGCGAGACGGCGCGACAGGCGTGGCATCGGCGTCCTCACTGGCCGAGTGGTGGGTTCGCCGGCGGCGGCGGCGCGTCCGGCTCCTGTGGCGTGCCTAACGAGCGGATGTAGGTGATGATCTGCCACATCTGGTTCTGCGGAATGCGCCCGCCCCATGTCGGCATCCCCGCCGGCCGCCCTTCGGTGATCGTGCCCAACAATTGGGCATCGCTGCTGCCGTAAATCCAGATGCTGTCGCGGAGGCTCGGCCCCATGCCGCCGCCCGCGCGCCCGCCGTGACATCCCGAACAGTTGTACTGCACGAAGAGCTGCCGACCCTCGGTCGCCGCCGTTGCGTCGCCCGCATACGGATTGTGCACGTCGCCGAAAAAGACGGTCGGATGAATGCCCGGCTCCACGCCGTTCGACGGCGTCGGCGTGATGCGATAGGCGACGGTGCCCGCCGATGCCGCGCTGACGCTCCCGCTGCGACTGCGCGGCTCCGCCGCCTGCTGTTGGCAGCCGATGACGGCGAGCATCGCTCCGACCACGGCGATCGACGTGAGCACGTTCGGCGCAACCTTCATGGCCGTGTTCCTCCTGACGCGGTGTGCGGCGCGGTGTGGCCCGCGGGATGGTCGGTGTCGGCGCGCGCCTGCGCTCCGCGGTCCGTGACGAACGGAACGTGGTACTCGGCCAGGATGTGCCGGATGGCCGCGCGGCGCGTGTCCAGTTCGTGTTGCAGCGTTCGGAGCAGCGTCGTGTCGCCTTTGCGAACGCCCATCGCGATCGCATACGAGAACGGGATCCCGTGGCCCGCCGTCGCGTCGCCGACGGGCGACACGTCCAGCGGCACGCGCGAGCGCGCGGCGTAGTACCCGGCGAGCGGGCCCCACGCGATCGCGACGTCGACCTTGCCCTGCACGACCGCGGTGATGAGTGTCGCCGGCGGACTCGGCTTGGCGTAGTTGCCGTAGATGCTGTAGCCGACCACGTTGCGCACGATGCCGCGACCGGCCAGCGCCACGCCGGGCGGCAGGCTGTTGTAATCGTCGCCGATGACGTGGATGCCGATGCGCACGCGGCGCAAGCGCGGATCGTTCATCGATGCGAGGTGCAGGTTGCTCGAGCGGCGCGTGACGAACACGTACGTCGAGCGATAGTACGGTGTGGTGGTGCTCAGCTGCTCGTCGCCGGCGATGATGCCGATGACGACGTCGCAGCGTTGGGCGCCGAGGGTGTTGCGCACGAAGCCGCGCCGTTGGGCCCACCACGTGTACGCGACGGGCTCGTGCAGGTCGCGGGCAACGAGGGACGCGATGCGGTTCTCGAATCCGTGGCCGGCGCTGTCGCTGAACGGCATGTTGTTCGGATCGGCGCACACGCGGAGCGCTCGCGGGCGCATCGGTTGGTGCGCGGACCAGGGCGCCGCCGCGACGGTCGCCGCGAGCATTGCCGGCGCCGCGAGACGCAGCACAGCGCTGGTCATGGCAGCGCGAACACGTAGAGCATGCCGCCCGGCGCCGTGTACTTGGGCAGGTCGGGCATCGCGCCCGTCGCGCCTAACGCAGCCGTCGGATCGCTGGCCGACAACCCGAGCGCGATCGCGCCTAACCAGCCGCCGATGCCCGAGTACACCGCCACGTATTGCTTGCCGTCGGGCCCCTGGTAGGTCATCGGATTCCCGACGATGCCCGAGCCCGCCTTGAACTTCCACAGCTCCTGGCCGGTACGCGCGTTCACCGCCTTGAACCATCCATCCATCGTGCCGTAGAACAACACGTCACTGCCGGTGACCACCGGGCCGCTCCAGACCGGGAAGCGCTCGGTGATCGCCCACACTTTCTTGCCCGTCACGGCGTTCCACGCGATCATCTGACCGCGGCCGTTCCAACCGCCCGGACCCGCGTACATCCGCACGTCGGCGCCCAGGTACGGCGTGCCCGCGATGTAGCTCGCCTTGAGTCCTCTGTAGTCCATACAGAGGTCGGTGCTCGGCGTGTAGAACAGCGAGGTGCGCGGCGAAAACGCGGCGGGCTGCTGGTCGCGCGCGCCGGTCGACGACGGGCAGATGTCCGTCGTGTTCACGCCCTGATGCGTTTCCTTGGACGGCACGCGGATCGGCTTGCCGGTTTGCGGATCGACACCGGTGGCCCAGTTCAACGACTGATATGGTTGAGCGACGAGCACCTGGCCGGTCTGCCGATCGATGGTGTACGCGAACCCGTTGCGATCGAAGTGCACGACGACTTTCCGGGCCTGTCCATTGATCGTGAGATCGACGGGAATGTTTTCATTGACTCCGTCGTAATCCCAGGAATCGTGCGGCGTGAACTGGTACCACCACCTGGCGTTCCCGGTCTTGGGGTCGCGCGCGAACACGCCGGCGCTGAAGAGGTTGTCGCCCGGGCGCATGTCCGGATTCCACACGCCGGGGTTCGCGGTGCCGTAATAGACCAGATTCAGCTCGGGGTCGTAGGTCATCCATCCCCACACCGTGCCGCCGCCTAACTTCCATTGATCGGGCGGCCACGTGGAGACGCCGAGGTCCTTTCCTTTGTACTGCGGATAGTACGGCTTGAAATCGGGCCCGATTTTCACTTCGCTGTCGGGGCCTGTGGAATACGCGCGCCAGAGAATCTTGCCGGAGCCCAGGTCGAGGCCGGCGGCCCAACCGTGCACGCCTAACTCTGCGCCGCTGTTGCCGACGAGCACGACGTTGCCCGCGATGAGCGGCGCCATCGTCATCGTCGATCCTTCCTGGAGCGAGTCGAGCTTGGTGTCCCAGACGACCTTCCCCGTCTTCGCATCGAGTGCGACGGTGTGATTGTCCAGGCGATTGAAGACGACCTTGCCGTCCGCGAACGACATGCCGCGATTGACGACGTCGCAGCACGCCTCGCCCTGCGACGCGGGTGCGGTCGGCGGCAGGTAGTCCCACTTCATCGGTCCGCCTGTCCTGGTCAGATCCAGCGCAAACACGTGGTTCGGGTACGGTGACACCACGTACATCGTGCTGTCGACAACGAGCGGTTGTCCTTCGAATCCGCGCGCCGTTCCGGTGGAGAACGTCCACGCGACCTTGAGATTCTTGACGTTGTCGGCTGTGATTTGTGCGAGCGGACTGTATCGCCAACCTTGCGCGTTGCGTCCGGGGAGGGGCCACGATCCGGCTGGAGGAGCGCCGGGCGCCAATGCACCCGAGCTAACGGACGGTGCTGCACCTGTTGCGGCCATTGCCATCGGAGCATGTTCGCCGCGGCAGGCGGCAACGGCTGCTGCGAGTGCAACGACTGCGATCCACGAGCCGGCGCATCGATTGCCCTGCCTCGACATCCCGATCCCTCCGCGTATGCGCTGACGGTCCGCGCGTCCACTTACCACCGGTGTCGCGCACGCGATGTCGGCGCGATTCCAGAGTGCGGGGCGGGCTTTGCATATCGTGTTCCGGGCGCTCGTCAGGGCCGTCTAATCGCTGACAGCGTGCAGCCGCGCACGCTTCGCGTCACGCTCAACTCTGTCGACCACAGACACGGGCACGACAGTTGCTTTTCTGGCGAACACTCGCCGGCGGTCAAGGCGAGGCATTTCGCCCTTGGAGGATGCCATGCTTTGGACGCTGATCGTGATTCTCTTCATTCTCTGGATACTCGGCTTCGGCGTGTTTCACGTGGCGGGTGGCTTGATCCACCTCCTGCTCGTGATCGCGGTCATTCTCCTGATCGTGCGCCTGGTGACCGGCCGCCGGCCAGTCGCCTAACCCAGTGGTCGTGCGTGTGGCGTCGCGTGGCCGCGCGCACGACCGACCGATCGTGGCGACGCGCGCCGCGGATGCGCGCGCGCGAAAGCAACGGGGAATCGCGGGATGGTTGCGCGAGCTCGGGCCGGGGCTGATTACCGGCGCGGCGGACGACGATCCATCCGGTATCGCGACATACTCACAGGCCGGGGCCACATTCGGCTACGGCCTGCTGTGGACCGCCATTCTGTGCATGCCGCTCATGGTGGCGGTGCAGACGATGTGCGCGCGCGTTGGTGTGGTGGCCGAGCGTGGCCTGGCGAGCGTGCTGCGCACAAATTACTCGCGCTGGCTCCTGTGGCTGGTGTGCCTCCTCCTGTTCGCCGGCAACACGATCAACATCGCCGCGGATCTGGGCGGCATGGGTGCATCGGCGGCGCTGCTCACGGGCGTGAGCGCGATGTGGTTCGTGCCGCTCTTCACGGTGCTCATCCTCGCGCTGCTGGTCTTCGCGTCGTACACGCGCATGACGCAGATCTTCAAGTGGCTCACCGTAGTGCTCTTTGCGTACGTGGCGGCGGCGTTCTTTGCTCGGCCGCACTGGAGGGCCGTGGCGGCGGGCACGTTTCTGCCGCACTTCGCCTTGGGCCACGACTATCTGCTCATGATCGTGGCCATCCTCGGCACCACCATCTCGCCGTATCTCTTCTTCTGGCAGGCCGCGCAGAATGCGGAGCAGGAGGAGCACGAGTCGCCTAATGGAAGGCGGCGCAGGCCGCGGTGGGCGGTGCACCGGTCGCTCGAGGGCGCCACCCGCGACGTCCGCGCCGGCATGTTCGTGTCGCAGGCCATCATGTACTTCATCATCCTGACCACGGGCGCGACGCTGCACGCGTCGCATCCGGTGATCAACAGCGCGTCGGAGGCGGCGGCTGCGCTGCGGCCGTTCGCCGGCGCGGGCGCCGCCGGGCTGTTCGCCGCCGGCCTCGTCGGCACCGGACTGCTCGGCGGCCCCGGGCTC
>DAHUXU010000079.1 GCA_027307005.1 Gemmatimonadota bacterium | reverse complement strand
AGCCGCGGCGCAGCGTGAACACCGCGTCCAACTGATCGGGCCGGAACAGCTTGTCTTCGCGACGCGTGCCGCTCGTGGCGATGTCGATCGCCGGATAGATGCGCTTTTCGGCCAACGAGCGATCGAGCTTGATCTCGCAGTTGCCGGTGCCTTTGAACTCCTCGAAAATCACGTCGTCCATCCGCGAACCGGTCTCGACGAGCGCCGTCGCAATGATGGTGAGTGAACCGCCGCCGTGCTGCGGCGCGACCGAACGAGCAGACCCGAAGAACGCCTTCGGCTTCGCCATCGCGGTCGCGTCGAGGCCGCCGCTCAGCGTGCGTCCGGTGCCGCGCTCCACGGTATTGTGGGCGCGCGCCAGCCGCGTCAGGGAGTCGAGTACGATCACGACGTCTTTGCCGCTTTCGACCAGGCGCCGCGAACGCTCCAACACCATATCCTCGACATCGACGTGCCGCTCAGCCGGCTGATCGAAGCTCGATGCCACGACTTCACCGCGACCCCACGAGATCATCTCGCTCACTTCTTCCGGGCGCTCGTCCACGAGCAGCACGAGCAGCACCGCTTCCGGATGATTGATCGCGATGCCTTCGGTGATCGCCTGGAGCAACATCGTCTTGCCGGCACGCGCCGGTGCGACGATCAAGGCGCGTTGTCCGTAGCCGATCGGCGCGATGAGATCGATGGCACGACGCGTGAGCTCGGGGCCGCCTTTCGCCGAACGTCCCGTCTCGAGGACCAGCTTTCGCTCCGGGTACGATGCGATCAGCGAACTGAAATCCGGACGACGTTGGGCGCTGGCTGGATCTTCGCCGTTCACATGCGTCAGCTCGACTAACGTCGTGCGGCCGCGATGGTCGCGGCCCGTCGTTGCCTCGATCAGATCGCCGCGGCGCAGTGCGAATTGCCGCACCAGGAACGGCGCCACGAACGGGTCGCCCGGCATCGGGAGGTAGCTGTCATCCGCGCGTCGCACGAAGCCGCCTTCGCGCGAAGAATCAAACCAACCCGTGACGGTGCCGTCCGCCACGACAGGCTGCGGCGGGCCACCGTTGTGATGATCGGGACGCGGACCACTCCGTCCGCGACCACGTCTGCCTCGCCTTCCATTGGTGGGGAATCGTCCGTCGCGCTGACCCTGGTGCTGACCACCGCCGCCTCCTTGATTGACGCCAGGCGTCGATCCACCGGTGAATCCCGGCGCAGGCGACGATCCGGGCGGCGTGTTCGACGGAGGCGCGTTGGGCACCGCGTCATTCGCGGGTTCGGGAGCCGAACCGCCGGTCGAGTCACCACTCGGCGCCTCTCCGTTAGACACCGGGAATGCCGTCGGTTCACCGTTCATGGGGAGTCCAACATCCTCGCGATATGGACTGGGTTCGGATTGCGTGTCGCGGGGTCCGCCGCCGCGGTTCTGCGGGCGTGGACCGCGACCGCGCCGTGTGGGGCGTCGACGATCGTTCATGCACCAATGCGTGTCATGGAGTGATTGGATGGCGCTTGTGGCGCCCACCGATGTGGGGCCGCTACGCTGCTGCTACGTCTCTCGCGAGATGCACGTATCCGGAAACTCATCCGGCGTCATGCGATCTCGACGTTTGTATGGAGCTCGGTCTATCGGCGGATCCGAACTGGCATCACAGTCGGCGCGCTCGAGCGCGACACACGACGTCGTGATTCTGCCTTTCCCGCGGTGCTCCTAACGCGCCCTTCGCGACGTCTGGAAACCGCGGATGCGGCTGCGTTCAGCGACAAAGGCCGAATAGAACGCGTTGCCGCACGGACCTGCCATGCGTTGTGGCCGCCCGGGCTGTGCCCGCGACCACCTCGATTATCACCTACTGGCGGCCAACGCGCAACCTTTGCGCCGCTCGGCCAGTCGGCCCTATGCTACCGCCGGCCCCGTATACTACCCCACCAGCGATTCAACGAACCAGTCGCTCTTCCACAACTTCGTCGAGCGAACGAACGGTTCCAATGATGCGCCGAACGAGCTCGATGATCCGCTCTACCGCGACGCGATGCTGAGCGTCCAAGTCCGACTCCATCGCCAGAAGTTGCGTTTCCGCAAGCAGCGCGGCGAGTGGGTTGTTGAGCTGATGCTGAACGAGCGCGGTAAGCTTCTGGAGGTCGGTCTGCGGTGGGATTTCTGGCACCTCTGACGCCGTAGACGACTTCGGAGCGGGTTCAGTCACTGGCTGACACAGCCTCTTGCCATTCGGTATCTTAATGTAATCATGATTGCCCCTTCAATCGACCCCGCCGCGGCAATCGCATCTGCCGTCAAAGACTATCAGGAAACCAGCAACATCGGGAGCCTGCTCCGGCAGCTCGAGACGGTGTGCTCGTCGTGCTCCGACGCCGATGTCTTGATAACGGCGGTCGAGCAGTACCAGGACGTTCCTGAAGTTGCGGGACCCGTGTACGAACGTGTGGTTGCCCTGCGGCCGGACGATGCGCGAGCGCTGGTCCGTCTGGCGAACGCCTATTGGCTGTCCGGGCGAGGGCCCGACGCGGTCCAGGCGCTCGCCGATCGTGCCATTGCGGCGGACCCGACCAGCCGGGGTGCCTGGCATCTCTGGGCGTTGAGCGAATCGTCGCTGCGGGACCGTGTGGAGCGGTGGCGGCACGTGGTCGAACGATTCCCATCGGACGAGCTGGCACAGGCGAACCTGGCGGACAACGCGGCGAGCCTCGCCTCGACAGAGGGTGACCGGGGCGCGCTGC
>DAHUXU010000075.1 GCA_027307005.1 Gemmatimonadota bacterium | reverse complement strand
TCTATTCCGGCATCGACGCAAGCCTCCACCCGACGAAGCAGTTCATTTTCTCGAGCGCGGGCCTCACTGTGCAATCGCTGCTCGACGAAACGATCCTCGATGTTCCTCACCGCGGCGGGTCCGCCTTCGAGCGCGGCATTCTCGCGGGCGGCATCGGCACGGTGCTTTTTTACATCACACTCGGCCGCAACGGCGCGGTGAGCGACGTCGCCTACATGGCCCGGACGTCGAAGTTGTCCAAAGATCAGGTGTCGTTGATTTATGGCGCCATCGCGGCATTGCACGCGGTGCGAATTCATGGCAAGGCAGAGTACGCGCACTTCTTCACGGCGCCCGGTGACCGTGGCGGCGTCAAGATCGGCATGCGGATCGACGGCGACCTGGGCCGCTGATCTCAGGAGCGATCACCGCGGCAGCTCGTAAATCGCGCCGTCGTGTGTGCGCACCACGACGTGAATTGGCGGCGGCACCAGCTGCATCAGCGCAGTCGCCGACGCTGCGAAGCGGCTCGAGCGGTTGAACGCCACAATGAGCCCGTGCGTCTGCGCAACCACGTCCGCGAACGCACGCGCAGTGTCCGGCGTCGGCGCTTTCGGCATCAGCCGAGCCCAACGATCCGCGTGGAAGTAGAGTGCAGTCGGGTAGTTCGTGTACAACTCACGGCCGGCAGCGTGGTCGCGCACCCAGGCGATGAGCGGAGAGCCGAACCAACTCTCGTCAGCATAGTCATTGCCCGTGTCGACCGCGTACGCTCCCTCCTGCGCCGTGACCCAGGCCGACGCGCCCGCCCAACACACGAGCAGAACAGCCGCGACGATGCGGGCCGTCCGACGCCAGACGCGCCAACCGTTGCTCAGCGTGATCACGATCGCGACGATCGCGAGCAGCATGAGCGGCGACAGCAGCCGCTCGTCTAACGGAATCCCCGGATCGGCGAAGAGCCTCGCCATGACCACGACTGCGACGTAGCACGCCGCGAGCACCAGCGTCGCCGCGACTGCGAACGCCGCACGCGGCCCCGGGGGACCCGGCGGCCCGCTCCGGTCCGCGCGCGACCACGTACCCGACAGGCGTTCGCGCACCGACCATCGCCGCATGGCGTCGCGCGCCAGGACGAGGACTGCGCACGCGGCCACGATCGCCGGGGCGATGCGCCAGAGTCCGCCGACGAGCGGCGCGCTCCACCCGACCAGCGTGCGCACACCTTCATCCAGCGTCGGAACGATCTGCCCGTACACCTTGAACTCGCGAATTCCTCCGCCGTTCGTTTCCAGACGCGTACGAACCATCCATGCGCCTAACGCAATCGCGCCCGGGACCAGCGCCACCATCGCGCGCCGCACGCGCTCGCGGAGTGTCCCGGGCAGCAGCAGCGACCACACGCCCACCGCGGCGATCACCGACACGCCGGCGTAGCGGACCATCGCCGCCGCGGCGGCGCCGAGCCCGGCCCAGAGCGGGGAGCGCGGACGCCAGACCATGCACGCCAGCGTGACCAGCATCAGCGCGAAAAAGAGCGGCTCGCTCAACACGTCGAGGAACACATAGGCCACGGCCGGCGTCACTCCGACCGCGATGGCGGCTACCGTCCCGGCGACGCGCCCTTCCGCCCAACTGGCGAACAGGAAGACCATTCCGATCGCCACCAGCGCGGCGACCCCGTTCACGACACGGGCTGCCTGCAGCGGATCGGCGCCTAACGCCACCGGGGCCGCCAGCACGGTCGACAGTCCCGGCGGAAAATGCGTCAGCGGGTCGACGCTGTCCGGGCTGTCCCAGCTGTCGTCCGGGACCTGGAACGTCCCGTGTGTCGCGAACGACTTGGCGGCCGACACGTACTGGACCGCGTCCGGGTCGAGGCCCGGGCCGGCCGGCTGCGTCCAGCTGAAAACGAACCAGCACGCGATGGCGCCGAGCAGCACCGCCAGCGGGACGCGGAAGGTGGGAAGGCGGGTGATCGGCGTTCGAGAAGTCATGCCGGGCCGAAGTATACCCAAAAGACCGGTGCACCGAAGTCGTCGCGCAGCGTCATGGCCGTGTTGACTCTGTCGTCCAAGCCCGGTTCCGCGTATCGTGTAACCGCCTCCACGACCTGCATCATGGTCACCATCCAGACGCTTGGCGGTCTGTGCTTGCGCGGCGCCGTCGGCTTCGACGGTGCGTCCCACGAGAACCAGCGTGCGCTGGCGTTGCTGGCGTTGCTCGCCGTTGCCGGTGAGCATGGCGTTGCCCGCGATCGCGCGCGCGACCTCTTGTGGCCCGACGCTGCGCATGACGCGGACCCATTGTCGCCTGTTCTGGAGTCGATCCGGCGAGAGGTTGGCGACGCCGCCGTGTTCACCGATGCTGTGCTGCGCATCGACTCGTCAGTGCTCCGGTCGGACGTAGCCGAATTCGAGAGGGCGCTCGACGGACGCGACGCGAGGACGGCCGTCGCGCTGTATGCTGGTCCGTTTTTGCGCGGATTTTCGCTTCCCGATGCGCCGTCCTTCGACGCATGGGCCGGCCGCGAGCGTGAGCGTCTCGAGCGGCGGCAGCGGACAGCTCAGGCGATGCTTGCATTGCGATCGACGCCGACTGGGCGCACGGCGGGCATCCCGGCCATCAAGCGATCAGGGTCGCCCGGCGGCCGCACGCCGCCGTCGGTCGAAGCGGCCCCATCCGGCCTCGTCGCGAGTCGAGAGCGGGGGGCGATCATTGGCGGCCGGTATCGGGTGTTGAGCGAGTTGGGTCGCGGCGCCATGGCCACGGTGCTTCTGGCGCGCGACATCAAGCACGAGCGCGATGTCGCCATCAAGTTCGTGCGATCCGACGCCGCGGATGCGCACGGATTGGCGCGCTTCCAGCGCGAGATCGCGGTGGTCGCCGGTCTCCAGCATCCGCACATCCTGCCGCTGTACGATTCGGGCGAATCCGGCGGCTCGCTGTACTACGTGATGCCGTACATCGCCGGCGAGTCGCTGCGCGAGCGGCTGGCCGCCGCGCACATCCTTCCGTTAGGCGAAGCGCTCCGGCTGGCGCGCGAGGCCGGCGATGCCCTCGCCTACGCGCACGCCCACGGCGTCATCCACCGCGACGTGAAGCCGGCCAACATCCTGCTCTCCGGCGGACACGCGCTGGTCGCGGACTTCGGCATCGCCCGCGGCGCGCCGCACCCGTCCGGCAGACGCCTAACGGATGACGGCTACGCCGTCGGCACGCCGGCCTACATGAGCCCCGAGCAGGCCTCCGGCGATCCGGTCGACGCGCGCAGCGACGAATACAGCCTCGCCTGCGTGCTGTACGAGATGCTCGCCGGCGCGCCGCCGTTCCCGGGCTCGCGCACCGAGTCCGCGCTCGCCCAACGCTTTCTCGCCGATGCACCGCCGTTAGGCGACAAGCGGCCCGACGCGCCCCCCGCCGTCGCCCGCGCCGTCGCAACCGCCCTCGCCCGCGTCCCCGCCGCTCGCTACCCCGGCGTCGCCGAGTTCCTCGCGGCGCTCGAGGCGCCGACGGATGCGCCGCCCGCCATCCGCTTCTCGCGCGTCCGGCGCTGGCTCGGCCGCTCCTAGCCTGCGCGAGGGGTTGCCTCGTCCCCCGTCGCCGCCGTAAGAATGCAGTGACTCCCGCGCGCATCCACCCGGTTGACGCGCCCCCGATCCGCTGAAGTGGAGTGACCCGTGACATCGCTCGATACCGAGCGCGTCCGCGCGCCGCGCGGAACGACGCGCTCTTGCAAAGGCTGGCAGCAGGAAGCCGCGCTCCGCATGCTCATGAACAACCTCGACCCGGATGTGGCCGAGCGACCCGACGACCTCGTGGTGTATGGAGGAACGGGGAAGGCAGCGCGCGACTGGGCGTCGTTCGACGCGATCGTCGCCACCCTCCGCCGCCTCGAGAACGACGAGACGCTGCTCGTGCAGAGCGGCAAGCCGGTGGGGGTGTTCCGGACGCATCCCGGTGCGCCGCGCGTGCTGATCGCGAACGCGAATCTCGTCGGCCGTTGGGCCACCTGGGATGTGTTCCGCGAGCTCGAGCGGCAGGGCCTAACGATGTACGGGCAGATGACCGCCGGCTCGTGGATCTACATCGGCTCGCAGGGAATTCTCCAGGGCACGTACGAGACGTTCGGCGCGGTCGCCCGCCGGCACTTTGGCGGCACGCTCGCCGGCCGGCTGGTGCTCACGGCCGGACTCGGCGGGATGGGCGGCGCGCAACCGTTGGCGGCCACGATGCATGGCGCGGCATTTTTAGGCATCGAGGTCGATCCGGCGCGTATCGCGAAGCGCGTGGCCACCGGCTATTGCGATCGCCAGACGGCGAGTCTCGACGAAGCGCTGGCGTGGGTTGCCGAGGCGAAGGCAGCGCGCAGGGCGCTGTCGGTGGGGCTGGTGGGCAACGCCGCCGAGGTCGTGCCGGAGCTCGTGCGGCGCGGCGTGGTGCCCGATGTGCTGACGGACCAGACCAGCGCGCACGATACTCTCAACGGGTACGTGCCCGCGGGCATGTCCCTCGAGGCCGCGGCAGCGCTCCGGCGCACCGATCCGGCGCAGTACGTTCGGCAGGCGACGGCGTCGATCGTCGAACACGTGCGCGCGATGCTCGCGCTGCGCGCCCGCGGCGCGATCACGTTCGACTACGGCAACAATCTACGCACGGTGGCGCACGATGCGGGCCTCACTGACGCGTTTGCCTTCCCGGGCTTCGTGCCCGCGTACGTGCGACCGCTCTTTTGCGAAGGCAAGGGACCCTTCCGTTGGGTCGCGCTCTCCGGCGATCCCAAGGATCTCGCGCGCACCGACGAGCTCGTGCTCGAGCTGTTTCCGGACGACGAGCACCTCGTGCGGTGGATCACGCTCGCCCGCGAGAAGGTGCGGTTCCAGGGATTGCCGGCGCGCATCTGCTGGTTAGGCCAGGGTGCACGGGCGCGGTTTGGCGTCGCCCTCAACGATCTCGTGGCCAACGGCGAGATCTCGGCGCCGATCGTGATCGGCCGCGACCACCTCGACACGGGCAGCGTCGCGTCGCCGTTCCGCGAAACCGAAGCGATGCGCGACGGCAGCGACGCGATCGCCGACTGGCCGATCTTGAATGCAATGCTCAACGTGGCCAGCGGCGCATCGTGGGTCTCCTTCCATCATGGCGGCGGCGTTGGCATCGGCAATTCGCTGCACGCCGGGCAGGTGATCGTCGCGGACGGAACGCCGGAAATGCGCGTGCGGCTCGAGCGCGTGTTGACGAACGATCCCGGCATCGGCGTGGCACGCCACGCGGATGCCGGGTACGACATCGCCATTCGCACGGCGCGCGAGCAGGACATCGACATCCCGATGCTCGATCGCTGATCCGGCTCGTTGCGTTAGGCTCAAGAAATCGTCGCGCCGCCGATGAACCTCGCCCGACACGCGTTCGGGCGAAAATGGTACAGCCACTGGTCGACGCTCGGCGCGTCGATGACCGCAAAATCGGCGCGCTTGCCCGGCTCGAGCGACCCGATGTCGGCGTCCAGTCCCACCGCACGCGCCGCGTACAGTGTCGCGCCTTTGAGCGCTTCGGCCGGCGTCAGCCGTTGCATGGTGCAGGCGAGCGTCAACGCGAGCGGCAGGTGATAGCTCGGCGCCGAGCCCGGGTTGAAGTCGGAGGCGACGGCGACGGGAACGCCGGCGGCGATGAACCGGCGCGCCGGCATGGCTCTCTGACCCAGGTACATCGCTGCTAACGGAAGACTCACGGCCACCACACCCGCCTTGGCCATGGCCGCGATGCCGGCGTCCGACGCGTGCTCGAGGTGGTCCGCCGAGATGGCGTCGACTTCCGCCGCGAGTGCCGCTCCGCCGCCGTCGCTGAGCTGATCGGCGTGCAGCTTCGCGGCGAGGCCGGCCTCCCGCGCGGCGCGCAGGATGCGGCGCGCTTCCTCCACCGTGAACGCGCCCCGCTCGACGAATACATCGCAGCACGTCGCGAGGCCCTCTCGCGCCGCAGCGGGAATCATCTCGTTGACCACGAGGTCGACGTACGCCTCGCGCCGGTCGCGCATCGCCGGCGGCACGGTATGCGCGCCTAACAGTGTGGCGACGATCCGTTGCGGCCCCGCCGCCGCCAGGTCGCGATACACGCGCAGGAGCCGCAGCTCTTCATCGACCGTGAGCCCGTAGCCGCTCTTGCATTCGACCGTGGTCACGCCTAACCAGAGCATCTCGCGGAGAAAGCGGCCGCACTTGTCGACGAGTCCTTCCGAGGAGATCGCGTGCGTTTGCGCCACCGTCGACGCAATGCCGCCGCCCGCCGCCGCAATGTCCTGATAGGTGCGCCCTTGAATGCGCTCGACGAATTCGTTCGCGCGCCATCCCCCGAATGCCAGGTGCGTGTGGCAGTCGATGAGGCCCGGAATCACCAGTTGACTCGATCCGAACGCCGCGCCCAAGAAAACCCGCTCCTCGCTCGCGAATTCCGCCGGCAGCGCTGCGTCCGGTCCAACCCATGTGATGCGTCCATCGCGCCACGCGAGCGCCGCGTTCTCGATCGCATGGATGTCACCCTGCCCGCCTGCGGCAGCGCAGGTGGCCAACATCCCGATCTCTCGTATGACAGGCACGATAGTGTCTCGACGCTCCGCGATGGCGTTGCCCGACTAACGAACTTCGGGTCCGCCGCGACGGTTGTCCACCACGAAGCGATCGCGCGCCGGCATGCGCACACGCGGAAGCGTCCGGGCGTCCATGGTGGCCGTGTCGGCAATGATCTCGTTTTTCCACAGCAGAAACGCGACGAGGCTGTAGATCTCGTTCGGCGTCAACGACCCCGGCGCGTCGTACGGCATGGCTCGGTCGATGTAGTCGTAGACGGTCGTCGAATAGGGCCAGTAGTTGCCGATGGTCCGGACGAGCGACGTGTCGCGGCCGAACGGAAAGCCCTGCCGCGGCTCGCGCCCAACGAGGCGATCGAACGGCCCCTCGACGCCGGTCGGACCGTGACAGCGCGCGCATCGCTGCGCGAAGATGGCCGCGCCCTGGGCCGGCGTCCCGCTGCCGCTGGGGAGTCCTCTCCCGTCCGGCATCACGGTGACGTCCCATGCCTGGATGTCGGCGGCGGTCGCGGGGCGCCCCAGGCCGTAGTGCACGGGCGCCCGGGACGACATGCCGTGCTGCCGAACGTGCATCGGCGTGATGGCCGCCACGGCGACGAGCACGCTCTTGCAGATCGCGCCCCTGGTCATCCCTCGAGCCCGAACAGGACGCTGCCATCCCGCCGCACGCGCCACGCCCGCATGTTGTTGAAATGGTAATTCGTGCCTAACCCTCTCACGCGGCGAAGCTCGGCGAGCGTCGGCTGCACGTATCCCGTCTCATCGGTGGCGCGACTCATGAGCAGCGCCTCGGCGCCGTCCCACTTCCACGGGAACGTGAATCTCGTGTGGCACTTGGGCAGAACCGGCTGCTCGAGCACCGCGGGCGACCACCGCGTGCCGCCGTCCGTCGAGACGTCGACACGGCTGATCCGCCCTCGGCCGCTCCACGCCAGACCGGTGACGTCCCACCATCCATGGCCGGTCACTGCCGCTGGATACGCCGGGGACGTGATGATGGACTTCGCGTCCATGACGAACGAGAACATCCGCGCCGTTCCGTTAGGCAGCGGATCCGTGTACTTCGACGTTTCGTCGCGCGTCATGAACGGCCGGTCGGCAAACTCGAGACGCCGGATCCACTTCACATTGGTGTTGCCTTCCCACCCGGGCAGCAGCAACCGCGCCGGGTAGCCCTGCTCGGGTCGCAGTGCCTCGCCGTTCTGGCCGTACGCGATCATCGCGTCGTCCCAGGCCTTCGCGATCGGGATGCTCCGCGCCATCAACGCGGCGTCTCCGCCCTCGGCGAGAAACCACGTGGCGCGCGGGTGCACACCCACCTCTCGCAGCAGCGTCGACAGCGAGACGCCCGTCCATTCACTCGTGCTCGTTAGGCCATCCACGACTTGCGGCGACTGGTCCGGACGCACGTCCGTATATCCGCTCGAGCCGTTGCCCGAGCACTCGAGAAAGTGGAAGCGCGAGACCGCCGGGAATCTCTTGAGCGCCTCGAGGTCGAACACCGTCGGCCGATCGACCATGCCGTGAATCAGCAGCTTGTATTCGTGCGGATCGATGGCCGGCACGCCCGCGTGATGCCGCTCGTAGTGCAGATCCGACGGCGTGATGATGCCGTGCAGATCTTGCAGCGGGGTGAGCGACATCCCGTGCATCGTCCCGAACACGATGCGCTGGAGTTTTTCCTGGGGCGCACGAGCGCCGAGGACCGTCGCGGTCCCGCCTAACGGGCGGGATGGAGGCGGCGCCGGTCCAGTCTGCGGGAATGCGCTGCGCCGGAGCATCGCCAGACCGATTGCCGCCGCGGTGCCGGCGACAAGCCGGCGACGCGTCAGACCGTCGGGTTCCCGACGCTCGTGTGGCTGATCGTTCATCTCGCGATGGCTCCGGCGACGTTGGCTAAACGCTCGCTTCCGTGGCTCTCCTTGGCAAGGCGGCGGCCGGCGCGCCGGCGCTGACCGCCGGCACGCGATACGTCACCGGCAGCGCGATGCCGATGTCGAGCAGCGCGCGCGACACCACCCAGCCGCGCAGGAACGGGCTGTCGAACTCGTATCGCGCGCCGCGCTCCTCTCGCACGAGGCGCCCTGCATCGACCAACGCCGCCAACGCCTGCGACACCGCGCTGCTCGACGCGAGCCCGAAGCGGCCGCTGGTCTCGGCCGCCGTGAGTCCTTCGCCCGCGACGGCGAGCGCGCGCAGCACGTTCTGCTGATGCGGCGTGAGCTGCTGCCAGAAATCGGCGAACGCATCGTCGCGCTCGGCCACGCCGTCGGCGAACGCGAGGTCGGCATCGCCCGCCACTGCTTTCCCGGCGGCGGTGGTGCGATCGAAGCAGGTGCGCGCAACCTGCGTGATGTCGCGGGTGCGCGGGCCCGCGATCTCCATGATGCGTGCGCCGACGCCCTCACACGTCACGCCGGCGCCGCGCATCCGCTGTTCGATCCACGAGGCGAAATAGCCGGGGTCGATCGGGCCGAAGTAGAGCACGTCGAGCATGTCGTAGAACGCGCGGCCCGGCTCGATCATGCGGCGGATGAGGTGCGGCTTGGAGCCGGCCAGGACGTAGCTCACGTGATCGTGGCGCTGGATGATACCGCGCAGATGCCACTCGGCGTCCTCGCCGCCGAAGCGGGCGATGTCCTGGAATTCGTCGAGCACGAGCCCGATGGTCGCGCCGCGATCGCGCGCCAGATCGTTCACCGCATCGAGGACGCTGCCTAACGTGGCCCGCTGGTCCGCGAGGTGGGCGCGGCGGAGCTGCAGCGAGATGCTGGGCAGGAGGAGTCCGCTGGCGCGGTCGTGCGTGAGCGAGACGGTGGCCTGGAGCCGCGACGCGAGGTCGGCCGCCACGTTCTTCCACCGTTTGCCTAACGCAGCGGCCGCGCCCTGGAGGATGCGGGTGGAGACGTCGGCCACGGTCGATGCCGTGGACAAATCGGCGACGAAGGCATGCCCGCGCTGGCGGTTCACCTGGTCGACCGCCAACGCGAGCGCCGAGCTCTTGCCCATGCGGCGGTAGCCGTAGACGAGCAGTTTGCTCGCCGGCCGCCGGAGGGCGTCGCGGATGCGCGTGAGCTCGGCGACGCGGTCGGTGAAGAATTCGCCGGCGACGAGCCCGTGGATGCGGAACGGATTCTCGGCCATGGGGGTCTCGCGGGGTGCTGTCGCGTAGTGCGGCCTTACTAAGCAACCGCTTAGTAAGCTGCTCCTGAGGGGCAAATCGCCCCTGGAGTGTCTCTTGTCTCTTCGGTATCTATTCGGTATCATCGTTTCCCCGCAACCCCCAGCAGTCTTATGCAGCAGCCCGCTCTTTTTTCAGCCGCCGTCGAGCGTTCTCTCCGCCAATTGCCGGTCATCGGCGAACAGCGCGACATCACGTACTACGGCAGCCATGCCCGGAGCATCATCAACGGGCCCGAGATCACGGGGATGGGGTTCTGGTCGATCAACCCCTACATCGGCTGCGCGTTCGGGTGCGCGTACTGTTATGCCCGCTACGCGCACCGTTACGTGATGGAGCGCGCCACTGCCGCCGACCGGCTGACCGGCGCCGCCGAGCAGGATGTCGGGGGAGGGCGCATTCCGCCTTGGTTGGCGTTCGAGCGTCACATCTTCGTCAAGTGCAACGGGCCCGAGCTGCTGGCGCGCACGCTTCGCCATGGGAGCGATCGTTTCCGCGCGCTCGCCGAAGGCGACTGGATCGCCATCGGAACGGCGACGGATCCGTATCAGCCGGCCGAGCGCCGATTCGCGATCACGCGCGGCATTCTCGAGGTGCTGGCCGAGCATCCCGGGCTGCACGTGTCGATCACCACCAAGAGTCCGTTAGTCACGCGCGACGTGGACGTGCTGGCGCGCATCGCCCGGCATTCGGCGATCAGCGTGCACGTGTCGTTGATCACGGTGAACCGGTCGCTGGCGCGCCGGCTCGAGCCGCGTGCGCCGACGCCGGATGCGCGGCTGCGGGCGATCGCGCGGCTGCACGACGCCGGCGTGGCGGTGAGCGTGAACTGCATGCCGGTGCTGCCGGGCATCACCGACCATCCGCGTGATCTCGAGGCGCTGGTGAGGCGCGTGGCCGACGCGGGGGCATCGCACATCTCCACGGGGGCGCTCCGGCTGCAGCACGAGGCGCGCAAGCGGTATCTCCCGTTCATCGCCCAGGAGTTTCCGGAGCTCGCGCCGCGCTACGCGCGCGCGTATGCGCACGCGTATCTCCCGGGCGACCTCTACCGCGAGCGGCTGGCGGCGCTCATGGCCCGGCTCTGCCGCGCGCACGGTCTGCGCCGCAAACCCTACGAGGGCGACGACGCCGAGGCCGAGGCCGCCGATTCGCCTAACGACACGTCGGGCGAGACCGACGCGGCGTCCGAGGCCGGTCTGCAGCTCTCGCTGGCATTGTGAGCCGGCCATGACGGCAGCCGCATCCGCGCTCGTGCCGGCCGTCGCGCCGTCGCTCGCGACGATCGAGCGCCGCCGCGCGGTGGCCGAGCTGCGCAAGCTCTTGCCGAACGATGCGTCGCCCGCCGCGGCGACGGGGCTCTCCACCGGGATCGCCGCGCTCGACGCCGC
>DAHUXU010000063.1 GCA_027307005.1 Gemmatimonadota bacterium | reverse complement strand
GCCGCCCTGCGCCGCGATGCTGGGCGCGCGCCGCGGCGAATCCTGGAAGCAGAAGCACTTCACCTGGTAGCCGAGCTCGGCGAGCGAGGCGGCGGCCGAAGCGCCGGCGAGCCCCGATCCCACGACGAGCACGGTGTGCGTTCGCTTGTTCGCCGGGTTGACGAGCTTCATCTCGAACTTGTGCCGGTCCCACTTCTCGCCGATCGGCCCGTCGGGAATGCGCGCATCGAGTCGGGCGCTCATCGCACCCACCCGAAGAACACGGCGAGCGGCACGATCGAGAATCCCGCCCACAGCACGACGGCGAGCAGCGTGGCGATGGGACGCCGCAGGGGCTCGGGCCTGGGCCGGTTCAGGCCCAACGTGCGGATCGAGGCCCAGGCGCCGTGAAAGATGTGCAGGCCTAACGCAATCATCGCGAGCACGTAGATGAGCGTCACCCACCACACCTGGAAGCCGCCGACGACGTTCACATACACGTCGTCGGGGACGAACGGCACCGGCTGGATGGTGCCGGTGGTGAGGTGCAGCAGATGGAAGACCACGAAGAGCGCGATGGCCACGCCGCCCCAGCGCATGGTGCGCGATGCGACGGTCGACGCCTGGGGATCGCGGCGGCGAGACCCGATCGGCCGCGCCGCGCGATCCATGCGCGTGAGCTGCACCGCGGCGACGATGTGCAGCACGACCGAGACGAGCAGCACGATCCGGACGAGCCACAGCAGCTCGTTGATCGTGTGGTGGAGGAAGTGCGAGTACGCGTTGAGGCGGGCGGCGCTTTCGAACACCTCCAGGTTGCCGATCATGTGCAGGAGCACGAAGCCCACCATGATGAGCCCCGTGACCGACATGACGACCTTCTTTCCGACCGTGGACTGCCAGAACAGGCGGGCCCGGCTGCCCGGCCTCTCGCCTAACGACGCCTGCGCGCGCGAGCCGGCCATCTAGAGTCCGACGACTTTCATCGGCTCCCGCACGGCGTCCGCGCTCTTGGCGAGCGCCGTCCGCTCGTCGCCGGTGAGCTCTACCTGCAGAATCTGCTCGATGCCGCCTTTGCCTAACTTGCACGGCACGCCGAGGAACAAGCCCGACATCCCGTACTCGCCTTCCAGCCACGCGGCGCACGGCAGCACGCGCTTCTGGTCGAGCACGATCGCCTCGCACATCTGCACCGCGGCCGACGACGGTGCGTAGTACGCCGAACCGGTCTTGAGATACTTGACGATCTCGGCGCCGCCGGTACGCGTGCGGTCGACGATCGCGTCGAGCGTCGCGCGATCGAGCAGTTGCGTCACCGGAATCCCGCTCACCGTGGTGTACGAGATGAGCGGCACCATCGTATCGCCGTGGCCGCCCAACACCATGGCCTGAATGTCGCGCACCGAGACGTCGAGGGCGTCGGCAATGAAGGCGCGGTAGCGTGCCGTGTCGAGCACGCCCGCCATGCCGATCACCCGCTGGCGTGGGAAGCCCGTCACCTTGAGGGCGACGTACGCCATCACGTCGAGCGGATTC
>DAHUXU010000048.1 GCA_027307005.1 Gemmatimonadota bacterium | reverse complement strand
GGCGATCTGATTCTGCGAGGGCTTGGCCATCGCGCGCAGTACATCGCGCAGGGGCGGCGACAGGTAGGTGAACAACGTGTCGGCCATCGGCGGCGCGCTGCGAGACCGATGCGCGCCGCAACCGCCGAATCGCTTCCGCGCTTTCACATTGCTGAGTGCGACGCCGCGTTCGATGAGCGCGCCGCGCAGTGCTTCGAGATACGCGGTATTCTGATCGGGATAGACGACGTCCATCGTGTCGACGACATCGGGCGCGATCCAACCGGTGAGCACGATGGTTCCGGTGAGGGTGTCGAGCGATGTGCGCAGCTCGCCATCCATTCGCGAGAAGCGATGGCGGCCGCCGCTGCCCGAGGCGAGCGATTCGGGCGGGAATGCAGTGAGTGCCGCGACGCGCACGGTGGGATAGCGCGACGTGGGCAGCACGGCGACGCGCACTTTGCTGCCGGGTTTGCGTCCGCCGCGGATCACCATGCGGGCGGCGCCTTCGTTGAAGAACAATTCGTCGACGCCCGCGCTGTAGGACGCATCGAGGTCGTCCCAGGACCAGCCGTAGCCCAACGTTGGGCCGGGGAACGCATCGAAGCCGCTCAGCACCTGGCCGACGACGCGATCGATGCCGCGTGCGCGCAGCGAGTCGGCGATGTCGCGCATCGCGGAGAGGGCATCGCCGCGCATCGCATCGCTTTCGCTCGGATCGCCGCGGCCGTCCACCACGAGATCGCCGTGCAGCGTACCGTTGCACACCGGGCCGTCGGCCGCGAAGGTGGTGCGGAACTGGAAGTTGGGGCCTAACTGAGCCAACGCAACGGATCCCGTGATCACTTTCATGTTCGACGCCGGCATGAACAACTTGCCGGCATTGTGCGAGTAGAGCGTGTCGCCGCGGTCCGGGTCGACGATGAGGATGCCCCAGTTGGCATTGCGGAACACCGAGTCCGCGATCATCGAATCGATGCCGGTGCGCAACAGCTCGAGGGGCGATGGCGGTGCGGCACTCGTGGCCATCTGCGACGCGGGAAGCGCGGCCGGCTGCGGCGCCGGAGCCGGATGGGTTCCGCCCGAGGCGCAGCCCAACGCGACGAGACCCGCGACCACCGCGGGCGTGCGACACACCTTCATTTCGACTCACTCCCGCGCCGCATCACGCGGCGCTCGACGAGATCAGCCACCGTCTCCAACCACTCCGGTGTGGCGAAGGAGATTTCCGGCACGCCCGGAGCGATCCCCGGCGTGTCGGTGACGATGGCGAGGTACTTGGATGCCTGCGGCGATGCAGGGTCGTAGAGCGGCGCGTGCTCGTGCACGGCCGCGGCGGTGCGGAACACTTCGATCTTGGGCAACGCGGACTGCTTGAATCCCTCGCACAAGACGATGTCGGCGTCGGCCATGTAGCGGCGCGCGATGTCCTCCGGGCCTAACGGATCGGTCCACCGCTCGATGAGCGCGAATTTGTCGGGTGCGGACATCGCGACCTTTTCGGCGAGTCCTTCGTGATAGTGGCGGTAGGTGTCGGTGGTTTCGGGGTCGATCTCGAAGGTGTGCGTGCCGTGCTTGATGGTCATCACGCGATAGCCGCGGCGGTGCAGCTCCGCGGCGAGACGCACCGTGAGGGTCGTCTTACCGTGGTGCTTCCGGCCGATGATCGCCACCATGGGTGGCGTCGATGCGTGCGGCATATCGCTCTGCGAGCGCGAGCTCGTCCGGTGAATTGACGTTCATGAACAGCACCGCGGGATCGCCGAAGGCGCGGACGTCCGCGTCGTGCAGTTTCGCGACGCGCACCTCGTCGAAGAACCCGACGACGCGGCGGTCGCCGGCATCGAGGCGGCGCTCGATGGCGACCAAGCACGCTGGATCATAATACGCGCACAGCGGCTCGACACCACGTGTCGATGCGCTTTCGGGGACTGCGACGTCGGCGTCGCGGCCGAGCGCGCGCAGGGCGGTCAGCAGGCCGGCGGACACGAAGGGCATGTCCCAGGCAACGACGAGCACGGGCCTCCGGGCATGTGTGAGCGCGGCGTGGATACCGCCCAGGCTTCCGTTGCCGGGCCGCACATCCGTGGCGACGCGCAGGCCAGGTATCCAGGACGCGGCCGCCGGATCGTTCGCGACGAGCAGCAGGTCATCTGCGGCGATGGCGAGCGCATCGGCGACGCGATCGATCACGCGGCGGCCGCCCACGCGCTCGAGGCCTTTGGGTGCGCCGCCATACCGGCGCGCCTCACCACCGGCGAGGATGACGCCGGTGCAGGGGCCGGCGATGGTCATCGAGCCGACGGCGGCGCCGGCACCGGCGGCCTAACGCCCGCCGAACGTCGCCGACAGCGTATCATCTTCGGCGAGATCCACCCGGACGAGCTCGACGCCGGCGGGCAGGCGCGGCTGGACGCGCTCGAAGATGAACCGGGCGATGTTTTCGCCGGTGGGCACGAGCCGTCCGTCGGCGAATTCGGGAACGTCCATGTTGATGTTGCGGTGATCGAAGCGGGCAAAGATCTCATCGTCCAGGATGCGGTCGAGGAGACCGAGGTCGATGACCATTCCGGTCGTGTCATCGATGGCGCCGCGGACGGTCACCGTGCACGCGTAATCGTGCCCATGATAGTTGAGGTTCGCGCAGGCGCCGAACACGCTGCGGTTGCGCTCCTCGTTCCAGTCCGGGCGTCGATAGCGGTGCGCGGCGGCGAAATCGACGCGACGGCTGAGTTGGGCGACGGCGCCTGCCATTGGACGGCGCGGCTCAGCGCCCGATGAGATACGAGATGCCTAACGCGAGCACGCCGTTGTGCAGCCACTGGTTCTGCGCCGACGAGGCCGGAAGCACCGATTTGACCCCGGGCGACGCCGTGAAATACGAATTCGGATACTGGGCCTGATACATGTCGTCCGAGAGCTCGGCGCGCAGGGACCAGTGGCCGCCGGGCACGTAGCGCAGGCCGGCGCCGAAGGTGATCGCGAATGCGGTTCCGATGTGGAAGCCGCCAATGTCCTTGGCCGTGCCGGCGTCGGACACCACGCCGCCGCCAAAGCCGAAGGTGGGGACGAGATGGTGCCAGCTCTTGGCACCTGTCATGTTGAACGTGAGACCGACGTCGGCCAGGTACAGCGGCAGCGAGAAGGCGCCGAGATTCCGTGCCGGTCCGAGCACGCCGGGCGACACCACATCCCGCTGGGTGAACACGCGCGCGACGTGCGCATCCATCTCCACCGGTCCGCCTAACTTGAGGCCGTAGCGCACGCCGAGCAGCGGTCCGCCCTGCGGGGCGACGCCGGCGCGTCCCGTGGCGCCGGTGAACCAGCCGCTGTAGATCGTGAATTCCTGCTTGTTGGAAAAATCCTGATACGGGCTGGCGGTTGGCGGATAGCCGACCTGCGCCGGTGCGACCGTCGCCACTGCCGCGACGGCGGCCAACGAAAGAACAGCGCAGGTGCGCTTCACGGATGGACTCCTGCACGAGGGGTATGCGCGTGAGCTTGCCTCAGGTCCCGCCCGGTCATCTCGACGGGCTGCTCGAGGCCGAGCATGGTGAGCAGCGTCGGGCCGACGTCGCCTAACGCACCGCCGCCGCGCAAGGGCGGTTCGCCGTCCGGGTCGACGATGACCAACGGAACGGGATTCGTCGTGTGCGCCGTGTGCGGGCCGCCGGTTTCGGGGTCGATCATCATT
>DAHUXU010000026.1 GCA_027307005.1 Gemmatimonadota bacterium | reverse complement strand
CGAGGCGGCGCGGCGGCACCTCCAGTGGGTGCTGGCGCACGTCGACGACGCCACCGCTTGGATCAACGACTGCGGCTTCGATGATGGATCCGGCGAGCGCGCTGCCGTGACCCATACCATCGCCTACACGATCTGGGGTGTGCTGATGATGTCGCACATCCTGAACGATGCGCGCGGCATGTCGGTGGCGCGCCGCGCGGCGCGCGCGGTGGCCCGGCGTCTCGGCCTCTCGAAGTGGCTGCCCGGGCGGCTGGACGCACGGTGGCGTCCGGCCGCATCGTATGCCTGCATGACTGGAAACGCGCAGATGGCGCTCATCTGGCTCGAGTTGCATCGCATCGAGGGCGACCCCGCGCTCGTGAACGCGGCCCTGCGTTCGATCGACCTGGTGAAGCGCGCGCAGGTGATGCGCTCGAGCAACCCTTGCGTGCGCGGCGGCGTCGCGGGCTCGGATCCGATGTGGGGGAAATACATCGAGCTCGCGATTCCGAACTGGGCAGCCAAGTTCTTCATCGACGCGCTGCTGGCGAAGACGCGCGCGCTCGCCGCGATGACGCTCCCGTGCCGCGCCGCTGGCGCCACGCCCGAGATCCCGTCCGACGTGCCGCAAGCGCTGCCGGCGCCGACGTCGGGCGCATCTCCCGTTAGGCGGCCGCGCGTGGTCCTCCTGGCCGAGGAACGCAGCCGCAAGGTGGCGCAGTTCGCGGAGTCGTGGAGGTCGTGGGGCTTCGCGCCGGATGGCGTGATCATGAGGAACGCACACGACGAGCCGCGGCGCGAGCGCATCGCATCCTACATCCGCGAGCACGGCATCGGTGGCCTTCTGCGGCGCGCTGCCGGCGGTCGCACCTCCTCGAGCGCTGTCGCCGACACCGCGTCGCACGCGGCCGCGCCATTGGACGCGAGCCACGAGCCTGCCGCCGCCTATTGCGCGAAACGCGGCATTCCGGTCGTCCGCTTCACGTCGCTGGACGATCCGGCGGATCTGGCCGCCTTGCGCGCGCTCGACGCCGACGTGTTCGTGTGCGCGGGCTTCGGCATCGTGCGGGACCCGATGCTCGCGATCCCGCGCCTCGGCACGCTCAACGTTCACATGGGACTGTTGCCGCCGATGCGCGGGATGAACGTTGCCGAGTGGAGCGTGTTCACCGGGATGCCCACGGGCTGCACGGTTCACGTCGTGGATCGGGGTGTCGACACCGGCGACATCATCCTGTTCCGCCCGGTGGACATCGCCGGCGCCGCGGACGTGGGGGCGCTGCGCGACCGCGTCGACCGGGCGCAGATCGTTGCGTTAGGCGAAGTGGTGCGATGGGTGGTCGAGCACGGCGCGCTGCCGCCGTCGTGTCCGCAGGCGCCCGACGATGGCCGGCAGTACTTCGCGATGCACGACGAGCTGCGCGTGCTCCTCGCGGCGCATCTCGGGCGGCTCACGCCTGCCAGCGCTCCAGCGCCGTGAGGCCGTCGAGCGCGTCGCGGCGCACGTAACACTCGAGCCCGATCGGAACGAGTCCGGCCTCGCGAAAACGCGCGCGATGCCACGCCGGCGGCCGGCGCACCAGACCGCGCACGTCGCCCTCCACGTCGTCCGACGACGTGACGACCGGCAGATACGCCACGCCGCCTAACCGCGCCGCGACCTCGGCCAGCCCCGCCCGCACCTCGGCGGCCGCCACGTAGTGGAGCACGTCGGCGCAGATGATGAGATCGTACGTGCGCCAGAGTCGCAGCGCGCCGAGCGCGCCGAACGACCCCAAGCGGATTCCGCGGCGCCGTCCATAACGCCGGACGACGTACTCGCTCGGGTCGACGCCGTGATACGAGAGCGTCGGTCGGAGCGCGATCATCGGCGCGCGCCACAGCGCTTCGCCGCATCCGACGTCGAGCACGCGACGCACGGCGCGACCCAGGACCCATTCGGTGACGCCGATGGCAAGGGCCACACGACGGCCGATTTCCGCGGGCGTCGCGATGCGCTGGCGCGGGTGGCGATACCAGCGGTCGTAATAGGCGCGATCGAACCGACGTCGGGTGCTCAGGGTTCCTCCGGTCAGCGTTTGGCAATGAAAACAGCGTCGCGCACGACGAGCAAGTGGACGCACGCGGCGCGGCCATTGTGTGACACGGCGCGCTGCCACATGCTTATCGCGCGATCACGATCTCACCGAGGAGGAGCGATGACGCAGCATGACGATCCCGCAGCGCCCGCGGGAGGAATGAGCCGGCGACACTTCGTCGGCGCCACGCTGGCGGGCGGCGCGCTCGCACTCACCAGGGGCAAGCTCCCGCAGCTGGATCCCGGCCCGGGGGCGTCGCCTAACGCAAAGCGGCCGACGCGCCATGTGGCGGCGCCGTTCGAGCTGGAGGAGGCCACGATCGCCCAGCTCCAGGATGGGATGGCCTCCGGGAAATACACGGCGCGAAAGATCGTCGAGCTCTACCTGTCGCGCATCGACGAGCTGGATCATCGCGGTCCGATGCTCAACGAAGTGATCGAGCTCAACCCCGATGCCTTGGGCATCGCCGATGCCCTCGACGCCGAGCGCAAGAGCAAGGGTCCGCGCAGTCCGCTGCACGGCATTCCGGTGCTGATCAAGGACAACATCGCGACCGACGACAAGATGATGACCACCGCCGGCTCGCTGGCGCTCGTCGGCGCCAAGGTGCCGCGCGACTCGTTCGTCGCCGCGCGCCTGTGCGCCGCGGGCGCCATCATCCTCGGGAAGACGAACCTCTCCGAGTGGGCGAACTTCCGCGCGTCGCATTCGACGAGCGGGTGGAGCGGACGCGGCGGACAGAGTCACAATCCGTACGCACTCGACCGCACGCCATCGGGGTCGAGCTCGGGCTCGGGCGGCGCCTCATCGGCGAGCTTTGCTGCGGCGGCGATCGGCACCGAAACCGATGGCTCCATCGTCAGTCCGAGCGCCGCCTGTTCGCTGGTGGGCATCAAGCCGACGGTCGGGCTCCTGAGCCGGTCCGGCATCGTGCCGATCTCGCATTCGCAGGACACGCCAGGACCGATGTGCCGCACGGTCGCGGACGCGGCGGCGCTGCTCGGCGTCCTAACGGGAGTCGATCCGCTCGACAAGGCGACGCACGCGAGCGCCGGCAAAGCACACACCGATTACACGACGTTCCTCGACGCCGACGGGCTCAAGGGAGCGCGCATCGGTGTGCTGCGCGATCGGTACATGGGGTACAGCCGCGCGGCGGACGCACTGATGGAAGACGCCTTGCACGCGATGCGCGATCGCGGCGCGGTGCTCGTGGATCCGGTGGCATTCCCCACGGCGGGCAAGTTCGGGGACGCCGAGTTCGACGTGTTGCTCTACGAGTTCAAGGCCGACCTGGACGCGTATCTCGCTGCGCTGACGTCGTCGCCGGTGAAGTCGTTGGCCGATGTGATCGCGTTCAACGAGCAGCACGCGTCGACGGAGCTCGCGTACTTCGCGCAGGAGACGATGATCCAGGCGCAGAAGAAGGGGCCGCTCACGTCGCCGGGGTACACGAAGGCGCTCGCGAAGTGCCACGAGCTGGCGCGCGTCCGCGGCATCGATGCGGTGCTGGCCAAGCACAAGCTGGATGCGTTAGTCGCGCCGACCCAGGGACCGCCGTGGCACATCGATCTCGTGAACGGCGATTCGGGCGGCGGCGGGAGCTCGGAGCTCGCGGCCGTCGCCGGGTACGGCAGCATCACCGTGCCCATGGGCTACGCGTTCGGGCTGCCGGTGGGGTTGTCGTTCATCGGCGCCGCGTGGTCGGAGCCGGCGCTCATCAAGTTGGCTTATTCGTACGAGCAGGCGACCAAGATGCGCCGGCCGCCGGCGTTCGCATCGATGGCGGACATTCCGACGGATGGTCACCCGCGCTCGACTTGAGCTGCCGCGTTAGGCAGATTCTTCGCGTTCGATGAGGGACGACGCGCGCCGGCCGTGGACGCACGCCGTGGCGCTGGCGCTGATTGCCGCCGGCGCCAGCGGCGTCGGGCTCGCCGTGCTGCCGTACAAGACGTTCGACCTCGACCGCTTTTTCGTGCCGAAGGAGCTCGTGCTGCACGGAGCGGCGGCGCTGGCGACGCTCGTGCTGATCCAGCGCGCGCCGCGCCTCGATCTCACACGGATCGACACGCTGCTCGTGGCGTTCCTCGGCCTGTCGCTGGTGTCCGCCGCGCTGAGCACGAACCGGTGGCTGTCGTGGCGCGCGCTTGCCGTGTCGCTTTCGGGGGTCGCCATCTGCTGGTGTGCGCGGGCCGTCGCGCGCGCCGGGTGGCGCGACGCGCTCCTGTCGTGGCTGGTGCTCGCGGTCGTGCTGGTCGGCGTGACGGCGCTGCTCCAGGCGTACGGGCTGCAAAGCGACTACGTGAGCCTCAACCGCGCGCCGGGCGGTACGTTAGGCAACCGCAATTTCGTGGCGCATCTCGCCGCCATTGCCACGCCGGCGCTGCTCTGGCGGACGCTCGGCGCCAGGACGGCGTGGGGAGCGCGGCTCGGCACCGCCGGCACGGTGCTGCTCGCGGCGATGCTGACGCTCTCGCGCACCCGCGCCGCGTGGCTGGCGCTCGCGGTGTGCGTGCCGATCGCCGTGATCGGCGTTCTGGCCGGACACCGCGTGTGGCGCCGCAGCGCCGCCTCCGCGCGCGCGGGACGGCTGCTCATCGGCATCGCGGCGGCCGTCCTGGCCGCGATCTTCGTGCCTAACCATCTCAACTGGAAGAGCGATTCCCCGTACCTGGACTCGGTGCGCGCCGTGGTGGACTACCGCGGAGGCAGCGGCCGCGGACGGTTGGTGCAGTATCGCAATACGCTGCGCCTGGTGTCGGCGCATCCCGTGTTGGGCGTGGGTCCGGGAAACTGGTCGGTCCGCTATCCGTCGGTGGCCACGCCTAACGATCCGTCCATCGACCCGGACGATGGCATGACCGCCAATCCGTGGCCGAGCAGCGACTGGATGGCGGACGTGGCCGAGCGCGGCGCGCCGGCGGCGGCTTGTCTCCTCGTCACGTTCGTCGGGCTGTGCGTGACGGGCGTGCTGGCGATGTCACCGCGCGCCGACTCGGACGAATTCGCGCAAGGACTCGTCCTCGTGGCCACGACGGTCACCGTCGTCGTTGCCGGCGCCTTCGATGCGCTGCTGCTGCTGCCCGCGCCGGCGCTCATCGTGTGGGGCCTGTTGGGTGAGCTCGCGGTTCCATCGCGTATGCGCGCGACCATCGAGCTCACCCCACGGCGACGCGCAATCGCGTTGACGCTCGTGCTGGTTGCCGGCGTTGCCGCGTTCGGCCGCAGTTTCGCGCAGGCGACCGCAATGCAGTGGGTGGAGCGCGACGGACGCACCGCGGCACTCGAACTCGCCGCGGCGCTGGACCCGGGCAGCTATCTCATCCAGATGCGATTGGCCACGCTGGACGCGCACCGCGGCCGCTGCGACGCGGTGCGCGAGCGAGCCGGCGCCGCGCACGGGTTGTTTCCGTCGGCGCCGGCGCCGCGACGCCTCCTTGCCGCGTGCGGCGTTCGCACGCGCGAACGCTGAGCGCCCGGGTCAGGACGCGGCGTGCTGCGGCGGCAGCGCCGGCGAGCCGCCGCGATCGGACTGCAAGCGAACCATGTAGCGTTGGGCTTCGGAAATCCGCTCGATCTCGATGGCCATCGAATCGACCGAATTCTCGATCCGCTTGAGCTGATCGGCGAGCCCCTGGTCTAACGGAGCCACCATCGGCTTCGAGGCGATGCGCCGCGCCAGCGCGCGAGCGATGGGCACGATGAAGAAGAGCGACGCGACCATGACGAAGAAACCGATCGCGATGTGCTCGAGGCGCCCGTTCACGATGAAGGGATCCACTGTGAACGGCGGCACCGTGGTGCCGGCAATGACCGGCACGTCGGGAACGCCAGGCGGTGGGGCCGGAGGCGCCGTCTGACCTTGCTGCACGGCCTGCTGCGCCTGTCGCGCCTGCTCACGCGCCACCCGCGCCTGCTCCTGCGCCGCCCGCACCTGCTGGCGCACCTGCTCGCGGATCTGGCGGCTGAGCGCCGCCGCGTCCGGAACCTGCGTTTGTGTCGCTTGCTGCATAGCCTCTCCTAACGCGACCATGTCTACCATCCGTTGCGTTCGCGAAGCGATGTAATGTGCGCCACGTGATGGCGCCCATGCCAGGCGTACGAGGCCAGCGCCTCCGACAGCGGAACGAAGCGCTCGTACTCAGGGTGGTCGTATCCGCGCTCGAAATCCGATGGCCGCATGGCGCGGAGCAGCGTGACCCAACGCGCATGCAGTGCGTCGAGTAGCGCCAGGGAAACGTCCACCGGCGTTGCGGGCGTGTCCGGCAGCGTAACCCAGACATCCTGATCGTACGGCTTGATCGTGGGTGTGCGCTCGCTCAACGCCTGCTTGAACCGCACATACGCGTTGATGTGGCTGTCCGGCACGTGGTGGACCACTTGCCGAACGGTCCAACCGCCCGGGCGATACGGTGTATCGAGTTGGGCAGGCATGAGCCCGGATACCGCAGCACGCAACGCTGCCGGCGCGCGGGCAACATCGTCGATCAACGCCGTCCGTTGAGACTCCGACATGCTCGTGGGAGGCGTGAATTTGCCGACTGGATAGCGCAAATCGGTCACTGCAACCTCGAGCCGTGACAAGGATCGTGCAGCAACGCGTTCTCGTGTCGTACCATAGAGGAATCACCAAGGCGATGCAACGCGTGTCTCCGAAACCTTCCGT
>DAHUXU010000025.1 GCA_027307005.1 Gemmatimonadota bacterium | reverse complement strand
CTCCGTCACGGACCGCTGCAACTTCCGTTGCGTCTATTGCATGCCGGCCAAGGGTCTCGACTGGCTGCCCAAGCGGGAGATCCTCACCTACGAGGAGATCACTGCGATCGTCGCGCAGCTCGCGCCGTTGGGCTTGCGGCGTCTGCGCATTACCGGCGGCGAACCGACGATTCGTCCTGACCTCGTGTCGCTCGTGCGCATGTTGCGCGCGGTGCCAGGCATCGAGGACATCGCGCTCTCGACGAACGGCGTGCGTCTGCCCGAGATGGCGGCCGCGCTCGCGGACGCGGGACTCGATCGGGTGAACATGAGCGCGGACAGTTTGCGTGCCGATCGCATCGCGTCGATTGCGCGACGAAACCTCGCGTTCGATCCGCGCGCGGCGGCGGTGGCGGCGGAGCGCGCGGGGCTCACGCCGGTCAAGATCAACATGGTCGTGATGCGCGGCGTCAACGACGATGAGCTGGAAGCGTTTGCGCAACTCACGCTCGAGCACGCGTGGCATGTGCGGTTCATCGAGCTCATGCCGGTAGGCGACATGCGCGCGCTGACGTGGGAGCACGTGGTGCCGAGCGACGAGATCTTGTCGCGACTGTCATCGTTGGGCTCGCTCAGCGCCGACAGCGGGCCGGAGCGCGGCAACGGACCGGCCAAGTATTATCGGTTTGCCGGCGCGCCGGGATCGGTTGGCGTGATCACGCCAATGACGCACACGTACTGCGGATCATGCAATCGTGTGCGACTGACGGCGGACGGGCGTCTGCGCACCTGCCTCTACGGCGATCACGAAGTCAATCTTCGCGACCCGCTGCGCGCCGGGCAAAATCTCGAGCCGCTCTACGTGCAGGCGCTCGCCGAGAAGCCGCGCGAGCATCACCTGTTGCAGATGCAGGTGGGTGGACTGCGCGCGTTGTCGCAAGTGGGCGGATAGCCGGACGGCGCGGCGTTCGACGCGATGACGAAACTACCAAACACCGCGACCGCCGAATAGTTTTCGGCGGTTGTTTCGTATTCCCATTCATTGCACGTACCACACGCACATCAAGAGCGACATGGTCGAGAAGATCACGGTGGTCGGGGCGGGGAACGTGGGCGCGACCACGGCCCAGCGGTTGGCGGAGAAGGCGCTCGCGCGGCAGGTGGTGATGGTCGACGTCGTCGACGGCGTCCCACAGGGCAAAGGGCTGGATCAGTGGGAATCGGCGCCCATCGAGGGATTCGATTCGCGCGTGATCGGCACCAACGACTACGCGGCGAGCGCCGGCTCGGCGATCGTGGTCGTGACGGCGGGGATCGCCCGGAAGCCGGGCATGTCGCGCGACGATCTGCTCACCACCAACGCGGGCATCGTGAAGCAGGTGGCGGAGCAGATCAGGCGCACGTCGCCTAACGCGATCATCATCATGGTGTCCAATCCGCTCGACGTGATGGCCTACGTCGCGCTCAAGGTCACCGGCTTCCCGCGCCACCGGGTGATCGGCATGGCGGGCGTGCTCGACACGGCGCGCTACCGGTCCTTCCTCGCCGAGGCGTTGGACGTGTCGGTGCGCGACATCCAGGCCATGGTGTTGGGCGGGCACGGCGACACGATGGTGCCGCTCATCTCGTACACCACCGTGAGCGGCATTCCGGTCACGCAGCTGCTCGACCGTGCGAAGCTCGACGCCATCGTCGACCGCACCCGCACGGGCGGCGCGGAAATCGTAAAGTACCTCAAGACCGGCTCGGCCTACTACGCGCCATCCGCTGCAGCGACCGAGA
>DAHUXU010000010.1 GCA_027307005.1 Gemmatimonadota bacterium | reverse complement strand
GCGATGACACCATACAGGCCGATCATGGCCAGCGCGAGGGCCATCACGCCAAACGAGCTCATGACCAACGTCGCGAACCGCGCATTCGCGCTGGCGTCGCTCACCAGCTCGTCGATGGTGCGGATGCGAGCGAGCGGAATGTCGGGATCCACCGACGCCACCGCCCGCCGGATCGCCGCCACCAGGCGCGTCGGATCACCCGAGCTCCGCACGACGAACTGCATCGTCGAGAACGTCGGATACGGGTCCTGCGTGTACGGCACGAACATCTCGGGTCTCGGGCCTTCCGTGAGCGAGTACCGTTTCATGTCCGCCGTGACGCCGACCACCGTCATCCATGTCGCCATTTTCTGCGTGCCCAGGTGGACCCGTCTGCCGATTGGATCTTTGCCGGGCCAGAGCCATTGCGCCATGGATCGATTCACGATCACGACGGCGTGCGAGTGCTCCTGATCGGTCGCCGAAAAATCGCGCCCTTCGAGGAGCGGTGTGCCGAGCGCGGCGAAGAGGCCGGGACTGGCCACGGTGTATTCGACGATCGGCTTCGCGTTGTTCGCCGTCAGTCGCGGGTCGGCGTCGGCGTCCGGCGTGAAGACCGTCGATTCCTGCGCGCCGCTCATGGGCAGCGGCTTGCCGATCGCCACCGCCTTCACCCCGGGGATGACGCCGATGCGGGCGAGCGCATCGCCAATGAACGCGACCGATTTCGGGTGCAGCATGCTCGTCGGCAGTTGCTTCTCGGGATAGTGCAGCGGCGGCAGCGTCACCTCGAACGTCAGGCCATGCGGCGCCGAAAAGCCGAGGTCGCCGCCTAACTCGTGGGTCAGGCTGCGGACGAGCAGTCCGGAGCCGATGGCCAGCATCACCGACAACGCCACCTCGGCGCCCACCAGCGCGCGGCGCAGCGTGACCGAGAGCGCGTCGCCGGCGGTTTTCCGGCCGCCCTGTCGCAGTGCGTCGGCGAGATGGATGCGGCTCGCCCGCATCGCAGGCGCAAGACCGAACAGCACGCCCGCGAAGAGGGTGACGACGATGGCGACGATCGTGACGCGCCAATCGAACGTGATGTCGGCCAGCCGCGGCAGGCGCGACGGGCCTAACGTGCGCAACAGCGAGATGCCGAACGCGCCGGCCATGGTGCCGAGCACGCCGGCGATGCCGGTGATGAGCATCGCCTCGAGCAGCAGCACGCGCGCGATGCGCGACGTCGAGGCGCCGAGCGCGGCGCGGATGGCCAGCTCGTGGCGGCGCGACTGCAGCCGCGCGAGCAACAGCTGCGCCGCGTTGACGCACGCAATCATCAAGAGCACCGCAGCCGCGCCGAAGAGGCTGAAGAGCATCGGCTTCACGTCGCCGACGACCTGCGTGCGCAGCGGAATCGCCCGCGTGTTCCACCAGCCCCTGCCCTGCGGAAACAGGTCGTCCTGGATGCGGGACATGTGGTCGAGATCCGCTTGCGCCTGTGCTAACGTGACGCCGGGCCGCACACGCCCGATGCCCGCGAGCTCGGATGGCCCGCCCACCGGCGGTTTCATCGGGATCCAGAGTTGCGTGGCCTCGGGCATCTGGAAGTCGCCGGGCATTTCGGCGCCGCGCGGAAACGCGAATCCCTCCGGCCCAACGCCGATGATCGTATACGGCTCGGCGTTGAGCGTGATGGTCGTGCCGATCACGCGCGGGTCGCCGCCGAATCGCTGCTTCCACAATGCCCAACTCACGACCACGACGTGATCTCTGCCCGGCGTTTCCTCGGCGGCCACGAACGCGCGTCCGAGCGCCGGTCTCACGCCAATGGTACTGAAGAATTCCGACGTCACCTTGACGCCATTGAGCCGCTCCGGCGATGTCGTGTTGCCGAGGTTGTAGAGGCGCGGCTCGAAGGCCGAGATGCTCGAGAAGACGCGCCGTCGTTCGCGAAGCGTGTTGACCAACAGCCCGTCGATCGGCTGCTCGGAGAATCCGAGATCGAGCTGCGGATAGCTGCCCCAGATGAGGACGACCTGCTCGGGGTGCGCGAACGGCAGCGGCCGCAGGAGAATACCGGAGACGACGCTGAACATGAGCGTCGTCGCGGCGATGCCTAACGTCAGCACCAGCACCGTGACGGCGCTGAACGCGCGGTGGCGGGCGAGCGATCGGAGCGCGAAGTGGAGGTCGCCGCCGAGCGAGTCGCGGATCGGCGCGGACGGAATGCTGTGCACGCTATGGAGCGCCTCTTTCACCGAGGCGATCGGCCCGAAGTCGCGTTCCGCCTTGGCACGGGCGTCGGCCGCAGTCATGCCGCGAGCGATATGCAGCTCGGTTTGCATCTCGATGTGCGCGCGCAGCTCGTCGTTCAGCTCCTCGTCCACGGCGCGCGGCGCGAGCAGCAGGCGAACGTTACGAAGGACTTCGCGGATGGTCGGCATGGATCCTCACCTGATTTGCAGGATGAGGTCGACAGCGCGCGAGTAGCTGCGCCAGACCTGCGTCTCTTTCGTTAGGCACTGGCGGCCGCGGGCGGTGATCCTGTACAGGCGCACGCGCCGCGCCGTGGACGACATGGTCCACTCGGCGTCCACCAATCCGCGGCCCTCCAGGCGGTGGAGCGCCGGATAGAGCGAGCCCTGATTGACCGTCAGCAGCTGCTCGGAGATCTCGTTGATGCGTTGCGAGATGTCCCAGCCGTGCCGCGGGCCCAGAGACAGGACCTTGAGGATGAGCAGGTCGAGCGTGCCCTGCAGGAGCTCAGTCGGCGATTCCATGCGTGTCCTCCGGGTGTACGGGACACGATGCATGCCGTCTTGTAGAATGTCAACAACGGGACGGGCCTGGCGGCCTCAGCCTCGCGGGGCGCCGGCCGGTCCGGCAGGAACGCGCCCACGGCCGCCAGCCAGGCGAAGCCGCCGACGCGAGTGATCGGAATCGCCGCCGTCAACGGAATGACGAGCAGTCCTAACGCAGACAACGCGCCGGTTGCCGCGAGCAGGAACCCCAGCGTGGCCTGTTCGCGGAGAGAGTCGGAGGCCGGTCGCAAAATGAGGGATCGGAAAGAGGAGTCGGCAGGCTACCGGATCGATCTTCACGATCGGGCCCCGTTGCCGAATGTCAACAGTCGAGCGGACGCGGCCTTGCGGCCGCGTCCCGTTCCGTGCATCTCCCGACGGCAGAGCCGTCGAAACATCCACGTGAGGATTCCCATGCGCATCCATCGGGTGGTCATCGCTCTCGGCGTCCTTGCACTCGCCGCCGCGTGCGGAAAACACAAGGCCAAGGACGACACCAACGCGCAAATCGCGGAGTTGTCGAAGAAGTTAGGCTTGCCGATCGACACGTCGGGCGCCCCGCAGAACACGGAGGGCGATCCGTGCTCGCTCCTCGACCCGGCCCAGGTGGCCGCGGCGATCGGTCCGCTCGCCGCGCCGCCCTACCGCGGCAGCTATAAGCCCGAACGGGGCTCCGGCTCGTGCCGGTACGATACCAGGAATCACCGGCGCCTGGTGGTGAGCGTGGACTGGAACGGCGGCAAGATCACAATGAAGATGGTCGGCATGGGGCGCAGCCTAACGGACCCGCTGGCCAAGCACGGCGAGGAGACGATCGGGCAAACGGTGCTGTCCACCGGCGACACGATCGCGGGCCCGTGGGACGCCGTCGCCGAAGGCCCGATGCAGTGCTGCGATCTGCACGCGCTCAAAGGGGATCAGCACGTGGAGATCGACTGGACGGGCACGCGTCTCTCGATGACGGGCGCAGCCAAGCTGCTGGACTCGGCCGTGGCGCACCTGGCAAAACCGCTGCCGATCAACGGCAGCGCGCCGGCCGCGATTGCGTCAGGCGATTCGCTGTACGCCGCCGACGCGAAAGACAGCACGGTGAACATATGCCAGCTCGTGCCACAGCCAGTCGTCGAGGCGATCATCGGCCGGAAGCTCACGGCACCGCCGCAGCCCGGCCAGGCCGGCGGCGCAAGCGGCGGACGCTTGTGCACGTACACGACGACCATGACGGGGAGCACGGATTTGCGGCAGCAATTCGAGCTGGAGCTCAGGGACTTTCACGATGGCGCGGCGGACTTCGCCTCGGATCAGCACACCATCGGCATCGCGGGTCGGGCGATGCGCCGGCAGATCACCGGCGACACGATCATGCCGCCCACGGACACCACGGAATTCCCCCTGGGCCCCTGGGATGAAGCGGGGCCGAGCACGGCGATGGGCTACGAGGCCGTGAAAGGGCCGAACCTGATCAGGGTCGGGGCGTTAGGCGAGAGGAAGACGGCGCTGGCGTTGCTGGCCAAGGCCGTGACCTCGATGCCCTGAAGCGTCCGGCCGGCCGCCGGTCGCCGGACCCATAGGGGATGACCGCGGCATCACGGAGTTTTTGCCTACAAAGTAGGCAAAAACTCCGTGATGCCCGGTGAAGGGCGCCCGTCCCCGGCGCCAGCGCTATCATTCACGATCCACTTCGTGAATGGTCCAGCGGCATGGCCGAACCAACGGCACTGGGAGGGCGCGACGACGCCGGCCACACGGCGTTCGCCGTGCTGTGCGCCATCAGCTTTTGTCATCTGCTGAACGACATGATGCAATCGCTGCTGCCGGCGATCTATCCCATGCTCAAAACGTCGTTTGCGCTCGACTTCGTGCAGGTGGGGCTCATCTCGTTCACCTACCAGGTGACGGCGTCCCTGCTCCAGCCGCTCGTCGGCTCGTACACCGACCGCAAACCGAAGCCCTACTCGCTCGCCGTGGGCATGACGTTCACGCTGCTCGGCCTGCTGCTCCTGTCCGGCGTCAACCGCTTCGGATTGCTGCTCGCCGCCGCGGCGACGGTCGGCATCGGCTCGTCGGTGTTTCACCCCGAGTCGTCGCGCGTCGCGCGGATGGCGTCCGGCGGCCGCCTCGGGTTCGCCCAGGCGTTCTTCCAAGTGGGCGGCAACGCCGGCTCGGCGTTAGGCCCGCTCCTCGCGGCGTTCATCGTGCTGCCGTTCGGCCGGCATAGCGTCGCCTGGTTCTCCATCGCCGCGCTCGTCGGCATTTTCGTGCTGTATCAGGTGGGCACCTGGTACAAGCACCACCGCACGCGCAAATCCGCCGCGCGAGCGGTCGTGACCGAAGGGCCGCCCGTTTCCAAGCGGATCATCAGACGATCGCTCGCCGTGCTCATGGCGCTCGTGTTCTCCAAGTATTTCTACCTGGCCAGCCTCACGAGCTACTACGAGTTCTTCCTCATCTCGAAGTTCCACGTGTCCGTGCGCTCGGCGCAGATCTATCTGTTCCTGTTCCTGGGTGCGGTCGCGGCCGGAACGATCATCGGCGGACCCGTGGGCGACCGGTTGGGCCGCAAGGTCGTGATCTGGTGCTCGATTCTGGGCGTCCTGCCGTTCACGCTCGCGCTGCCGTACGCCACCCTCCTCTGGACGGCGATCCTGAGCGTGGTCATCGGCGTGATCCTCGCGTCGGCGTTCTCCGCGATCCTGGTGTACGCGCAGGAGCTGGTGCCCGGAAAGGTCGGCATGATCTCCGGACTCTTCTTCGGCCTCGCGTTCGGCATGGGCGGCATCGGCGCGGCCGTGCTGGGCTGGATGGCGGACCACACCGGCATCGACTTCGTCTACAAAGTCTGCTCGTTCCTGCCGGCGATGGGCCTGCTCACCGCGCTCTTGCCTAACTTGAAGACCGCGGCGCAGCGGGAGCGGCGCGAGAGCCTGGCCACCGCGTCGCAGCGCGCGTGAGCGTCACTTTCCCAGCGTTTTTGCGAAATGGACCGCGGCGCGCGGCGGCGCGCCGCGCCGCGCGGCGCCGGAGCGCCGCGTCATTCGGCGCCGAGATCGCCCTGGGCGGCCTTGGTGCCGGCCACGGTCGGCTTGCCGACCAGCAACGTCTCGAGGCCAGCGCCTAACAGTGCGCCGAACAACGGACCGGCGATGTAGACCCAGGTCGTGCCCAGGTGGCCCCGCACGAGATCGGGCGCGAGGGATCGCACAGGATTCATCGACGCACCGCTCACCGGCGCCGCCCACAAACCGGCCAGCGCAATGTAGCCGCCGACGGCAATCGCCCCGTTGGTGCCGATGTTCCGCGCGCCCGTGGCAGTGCCGAGAATCGTGTTGACCAGCCCCGCCGTGAGCAGCACCTCCATCACGAATGCCTTCCCCGCCCCCACCCCCGCGCCCGGCACCGTCGCGCCCAGCGCCCCCACGGTACCGAACATGATCCGGAGAAACAACGCAGCGGCGACCCCGCCGGCCACCTGCGCGCCGATGTAGCCGGCCACCCGCTTCCACGGAAAGTTGCGCCTAACGGCAAAGGCGAGCGTGACCGCCGGATTGAGATGCGCGCCGCTCACCTGCCCCATGAAATAGATCGCCGCCATCACCATGAGCCCCGGCGCGACGACCGCCATGGCCGGCGTGATGGCGCCGGGACTCCGAGCCCCGATCACGTCCGCGCCGGCGGCAACCACCACCAGCAAAAACGTCCCCCAACACTCGGCCACGATGCGCCGCCACTCGTGCGCGCGCTCGAGGAAATCGTGCGACAACCGTTGCTGCACCAGGCCTTGCGGCTCCCCGACGGCAGCCCTGCGTGTCGCGTCCGATGTCATGATGGCTCCCGGTAGTCAATGCCCGCGCACCGCGTGCGCCCGTGCACGCGAGCGGTGAACCACGCTCGCACCGCAACGTACAACGCGCAATTGAAGAGCTCGCCGAGGCAGGACCTGCTGCCTAAACGAGATGTTGACAAAACGCGGTCACTTTCGTAGCACATATCTGGTCGACCACCCCGCAGTCCAATCCCTTCGCCACCCCGCCTAACTGACCCCCCCCCCGGAGAACCCTATGGCAAGACCACAGTCAGTCACCGGTGCGCTCTTGGTAATGCTCTGGGTCGCACCACTCGGCGCCCAGGCAACAGCCGGCGCGATTCGAGGACACGTCACCGATTCCACAACGCACCAGCCGATCGTCGCCGCCACGATCTCGTTCAAGGGACATGGCGTGCTCGTCCAATCCGACGGCTCGTACTTGCTCGCGGGCCTGCCGCCCGGCACCGACACGCTGCGTGCCCGCATCATCGGATACGAACCACGCTCAAGCGTCGTGACCGTCGCGGCGGGTGATACGCTCACTGCAGACTTCGCACTCACGCAGCGCGCGGCCAACCTCGCCCAGGTGGTGGTCGTGGGCTACGGGAGCGAGCGCGCCGGCAACCTCGCCACCGCCGTCAATCAGGTCACCACGAAAGAATTCAATACCGGACGGATCGTCACTCCGCAGCAGCTCATCCAGGCCAAAGTCCCCGGCGTCGAAGTTGTCGACAACAACGCGCCCGGCGGCACGCTCACCGTCCGCATCCGCGGCGCGACGTCCGTCAACGCCAGTAGCGACCCGCTCTTCGTCATCGACGGCATGCCCGTGGGCTCCGGCTCGGGTGGGGGTCTCTCGGGTGGAGGACGCGACCCGCTGAATTTCCTCAATCCCGACGACATCGAGAGCATCACCGTGCTCAAGGATGCCGCGTCCGCCGCGATCTACGGCGCCAACGCAGCCAACGGTGTCATCTTCATCACCACCAAAACCGGACACGGTGCTCCGCGCTTCGAGTACAGCGGGAGCTTCTCATCGTCATCGGTCCGGCGCCTGCCGTCCATGCTCGACGCCGCGCAATTCCGCGCCGCCGTCCAGCAGTACGCGCCCCAGAATGCCGGCCAGTTGCTCAACGACAACACCAACTGGTTCGATCAGATCGACCACACGGCATTCGGCCAGCAACACGACATCACCGTGTCCGGCTCGGGACAAACCAATAGCTACCGCGTGTCCGCCGGCTACCTGAAACAGGATGGCGTCATCAGGGGCACGTCCACCGAGAGAGAGTCGCTCGGCTTCGCGTACGACCAGCGCCTTCTCGACGACCATCTCCGGCTGCGCACGAACCTGCAGGCGGCGCGGTCCTTCGACCAGATCCCTCCGGGCAATCTCCTCTCGAACGCGGCGCAGATGGGCCCCACCCAGCCGATCATGGATCCGACGACCACCACCGGCTACTACGATTGGCCGGGCAACACGATTCAGTCAGCGACCAATCCAGTGGAAGTCCTGAACATGGCCACGGACCAGTCGACGACGTATCGCAGCATCGGCAATCTGCGCGCCGAGTACGCGCTGCCGTTCCTCGATGCGCTCAAGGCGAACGTCAACCTCGGCTACGACGTTACGAACGTCACGATGGAGACCTTCAATCCGAGCACGCTGCACTCTGAAACGCAGAGTGGCGAAAACGGCTCCGAGTATCGCAGCGATCCGAGCGAATTGAACTCGGTGCTCGAGACGTTCCTGAACTACAGCGCGCCCCTCAACCTCGTCCCGGGGACCATCGATCTCACCGGCGGTTACTCCTGGACGCAGTCGCACGGGGAGTACCCGTCGTTCACCGGCACCGGCCTAACGACAAACCTGCTCGGAACGAACGGATTCGCGACCGCGCAGAACACGACGCCCTTGCTGACCGTCCAGGAAAACCGGCTGATCTCTTTCTTCGGGCGTCTCAACTACAACCTCGGCGACAAGTATCTGCTCGCGCTGAGCGTGCGCCGCGACGGATCGTCGCGCTTCGGACTCGGAAATCAGTGGGGCACGTTCCCGTCGGTTGCGTTGGCGTGGCGGCTCTCCAACGAGTCGTTCATGCAGAACGTGGGCTGGCTGTCCGACCTCAAGCTGCGCGGCTCGTGGGGCAAGACCGGCAACCAGGCGTTCGCCAACTATCAGCAGTACGCGAGCTATCTCGTTGGCGGCCCGCAGGCCCAGGTGCAGTTCGGCAACACTTTCGTCAACACGATCCGTCCAAGTGCGTTCGACCCGAACATCAGGTGGGAGCAAACCGGGTCGTACGACGCAGGCATCGACTGGGGCATCCTCAGCCAGCGGCTCACTGGTTCGATCGACTGGTACACCAAGAACACCGACAATCTGATCTTCACCGTGCCCGCGGCTGCCGGCACCAACCTGTCGAATTTCGTCACGACGAACATCGGCAGCATGAAGAACACAGGCGTCGAGTTTGGTCTCAGCGCCAAGGTCTTCGAGCCCGAACACCACATGGTGGGTTACACGGCGGATTTCACGGCTGCCCACAACACGAACGAGCTCACGAAGATCAACCCGCTCGCCGGCGCCGGACAGCAAATTCTCACCGGTCTCGTCGCGGGCGGCGTCGGCACTTACATCCAGGTTCTCGAGCCGGGCCAGCCGATCAACTCGTTCTACGTCTACAAGCAGAAGTACGTGAACGGGAAGCCCGTCGAAGGCAGCTACGTCGACCTCAATGGCGACGGTGTGATCAACGTGGATGACCGCCGGCCGTTCCACGATCCCGCGCCGAAGTGGATCCTTGGCCACACCTCTTACCTCACGTACAACAAGTTCGACTTGAGCTTCACGCTGCGCGCATACCTGGGCAACTACGTCTACAACAACGTCGCCTCCAACCTTGGCGACTACCAGGAGCTCGCGCGCTCGTCGCCGTACAACCTGAGCACGTCGGTCCTCCAGACGGGCTTCATGACGCCGCAATATCTCTCGGACTACTACGTAGAGAACGCGTCCTTCCTGCGCATGGACAACATCACGCTCGGCTACCAGTTCCTGTACCAGGACAGGCCGCTGCGAATCTATGTGGCCATGCAGAACGCATTCACGATCACGGGCTACAGCGGCGTCGACCCGACGGCAGGCATCAACGGGTTGGACAACAACATCTATCCACGCTCACGCACCATCACCACCGGACTGAGCGTGCAGTTCTGAGCGCATCCCCAAACACGACTACTCGAGAGAGGACGGAATCATGAATACGAGAAAGTGGATGGCGCTCACGGTGATGGCGCTGTTCGCCATCGTTGGAGCGTCCGGCTGCACGGATCTGACGCTGCCGCCCAAGAGCAGCATCACCGATGCCAACGTTTTCAAGGACGCCGGTTCGTACCAGGCCTTTCTTGCCAAGATCTACGCGGGTCTGGCGGTAAGCGGACAGGAGGGACCGGCGGGACAGCCTGACATTCAGGGAATCGACGAAGGGTTCTCGCAATACCTCCGCCTCTACTGGGAGGCCGAGGAGCTTCCGACGGACGAAGCAGTGATCGCGTGGAACGACATCGGCCTGCCCGAGATGAACACGCAACTGTGGGCCGGGTCCAACCAGTTCGCGGTCGCGATGTACTACCGGATTTTCTTCCAGATCTCGATGGCCAACGAGTTCCTGCGACAGACCACTGACGACAAGCTCGCCTCACGCGGGGTGAGCGACTCGCTCAAAGCGCAGATTCAGCAGTACCGCGCCGAGGCCAGATTCCTGCGCGCGTTCAGCTATTGGAACGGGATCGATCTCTTCGGCAACATCCCGCTCATCACCGAGGACTACCCGCTCAATTCCGCGCCGCCCAAGCAGGCGACGCGCGCCGATCTGTTCAACTTCGTGATCGGCGAACTGAAGGACATTCACGATCAGCTTCCCGTTCCCGGGCCGCAGTCGTACGGCCGCGCCACCACCGCTGCAGATGACATGCTGCAGGCAGAGCTCTTCCTGAACGACAGCGTGTACACGGGGACGCCTGACTACACCGATGCTCTCGCCGAGGCGTCCGCCGTAATCGGGTCGGACGCGTTCAGTCTGGACCCGAACTACCACCACATGTTCGAGGCCGACAACAACACGTCGCCCGAATTCATCTGGGCGATTACCCAGGATGGGACGCATACGCAGACCTACGGCGGCGTGACGTTCCTGGTCCACGCGGAAGTCGGTGGCAGCATGTCCGCCGGCAATTACGGCATCGACGGTGGGTGGGACGGCATCCGGCTCGAGCCGGGGGCATACCAGCTGTACGCCTCGGGCGACCAGCGCGCGTCGTACTTCTACACGAGCGGCCAGAGCGAGGACGTCACCAGCATACCAGACTTCACGACAGGCATCGCAGCGCCGAAGTTCACCAACATGACGTCGGGCGGCAATGCAGGGTCGAACGCGACCTTCGTCGACACCGATTTCCCTGTCTTCCGGCTCGGCGAAGCGTACTTGATCTACGCCGAGGCGCAGCTGCGAGGCGGTGGCGGAAGCAGGGCGCAGGCATTGGCGTACGTGAACGCGCTCCGCGAGCGCGCGTACGGTGGCGCGTCCGGCGACATCACCGACTCGCAGCTCACGCTCGATTTCCTTCTGGCGGAGCGCGGCCGCGAATTGTTGTGGGAGGCGCATCGCCGCACGGATCTGGTGCGCTTCGGCGAGTTCACGGGCGACAAGTACATCTGGGAATGGAAGGGCGGCACACAGACGGGAACCGCCACCGATTCATTCCGCGACCTCTATCCAATTCCGGAATCCGAGATCGTGGCCAACCCGAACTTGAAGCAGAATCCGGGCTACTGATCGCGGGTCGTCGCCGATGCGGCGACACAGAGGTGATTCGATGTTCGCGCTCGCGCTCGCCGCGGTTGTCGCGGCGTGCGCGAGTCTGCGAGGCCAGGCGCCGCCATCTCGCGCGTCCGTTAGGCCGCCGGCGTGGACGCACGGCGCCGTGTGCTACGAGGTGTTCGTCCGCTCGTTCTACGATTCCAACGGCGATGGCGTCGGAGATCTCGACGGACTCATCTCGAAGCTCGACTACATCAACGACGGCAACCCTGCCAGCACGCACGACCTGGGCGCGAGCTGCATCTGGCTCATGCCCGTGGCAGCGTCGCCCACTTATCACGGCTACGACGTCACCGACTACTACACCGTACAGCCGGCGTACGGGACTAACGCAGATTTCCGCCGTCTCGTCGCGGCGGCGCATCGGCGGGGCATCGCGGTGCTCGTGGACATGGTGCTGAATCATACGTCCAACCGCCACCCGCACTTCGTGGCCGCGCTGCACGACACCACGTCGCCGTACCGCGCGTGGTATCGCTTCGCGCGGGTGCCTCAGGGCAAGGGCCCGTGGGGCGCGCCGGTGTGGCAGCGATCACCGGTGCGCGACGAGTACTACTACGCCGTGTTCGGACCCGACATGCCCGACCTGAACTACGACACGCCGGCGGTGCGCCGCGAGGCCGAAAAGATCGCGTCGTACTGGATTCGAACGATGGGCGTCGACGGCTTTCGCCTCGACGCGGTGCAGTACCTGGCGGAACAAGGGACGTGCGAGAACAATTGCCCGGGCACGCACGATTTCTTGCGCGAGTATGCCGCCTACCTGCGGGGCATCTCCCCCCAGGCGTACACGGTGGGCGAAGTCTGGACCAGCGTCGATTCGCTGATGTCGTACTACCCGGACCAGCTCACCTCGTACTTCGCGTTCACGCTCATGGATTCGCTCACGAAAGCGGTGAACACGGGAACGGCCGCGCCCCTGTTTCCGGGATACGAGCGAATGCAGCGCGCCGAGCCGGGGTACCGGTGGTCGCCCATTCTCGACAACCACGACAAGACGCGCGTCATGACCACGCTCGGCGGAGACGTTGCGCGCGCGAAGCTGGCGGCGACTCTGCTCCTAACGCTGCCCGGACTGCCGTTCGTGTACTACGGCGAGGAGATCGGGATGACGGGCGACAAGCCGGATCCCCGCCTGCGCACGCCGATGCAGTGGGCGCCGACATCGGGCGTCGGATTCACGACGGGCACGCCGTGGGAACGTCCGCAACGAGACTCGCTCACCGTGAACGTCGCGACGGAAGACACGGCGAGCGGATCGCTGCTCAACCTGTATCGCCGGCTCATACATCTCCGCAAGACACACGACGCGCTGGCGGCGGGCACGCTCGTGCGGCTCGAGTCGGGCGATGCGCACGTGGCTGCCTACGTGCGGCGATCCGGAGCGCACGCCGTGCTCGTGATCGCCAACCTGGGAGGGGAGCCGGCGGCCGGCATCTCCATCTCTTCGTTAGACAGCGTGCTCGCGCCGGGCACATACGCCGCACGCGAGCTGCTGCGCGGCCCGGGCGGCGCGGCGATGCACGTCGGCGCCGATGGCCATGTGCGCGGATACCGTCCGCTCGCCGCCGCCCTCGCCGCGCGGGAAAGCCTGGTGCTCGATCTAACGCTGATGCATTGAAGGTGGTGACGATGACCGTGACCGGGACAGGTGGACTTCGATGATCGATCGCAGATGGCTCGAACGGCTGGCGGCGTGCGGAGCGCTCGCGATGTCGGCGTTCCCGACGGCTGCCCGCGCGCAGCGCGCGGCGGGAGGACCCGGCGAAACGCCTTCCTGGACGCCCGCCGCCAAGGACGGTATGGGCACCTCGATCACCACGCAGTCCAAGGTGTGGGTTACGTTAGGCGGCGGCGTGGTGAACGAGGTGTACTATCCGCGCGTGGATGTCGCCGATACGCACGGCCTCGAGTTCGCCGTGAGCGATGGCGAGCGCGTCTGGATCGAATCGCGCGACATGACGCACACGATCGCCAGAGTGGACGACAGCGCCCTCGTGTACCGCCAGACGAGTCGCGATGCGGCAGGTCGCATCACGATCGCCAAGACCTACGTCACCGATCCCGAGCGCAACACGCTGCTCATCGATGTGACCGTGAGCGCTCCCGCCGGCGACGCGGTGTACGTGCTCTATCACCCGGCCCTCGGCAACACCGGGTACGGCGACTGGGGATCCACACGGCAGGGCGCGCTGGTGGCCCGGGAAGGAGACATCGCGTCGGCGCTCGCGTCGAGCGGCGGATTCTCCGAGACGTCCAACGGGTTCGCCGGGGTCAACGACGGATACAGCGACCTGCTCGAACACCACCGCCTAACGTGGCACTACGCGTCCGCCGACAGCGGCAACGTGGTGCAAGCGGCGCGCATCACGCGGCCGGCGCACTTCACGCTCGCGCTTGGTTTCGGCGCGTCGCCGGATGACGCAATCGGCGCCGCACGCGGCAGTCTCCAGCGTGGCTTCGCGGCCGCGCGCGCGGCGTACGTTCGCGGCTGGAGCGCCTACCTGCGCACCCTGCGCCCGGTGACCGCGCCGTACCGGCGCGAGTTCCAACTCGCCGCGATGGTGGTGCGGGCGCACGAAGACAAAACGTACCGGGGCGCGATCATCGCATCGATGAGCATCCCGTGGGGCTTCGCCGTGTCGTCGGACAAGCCGAACGTTGGCGGCTATCACCTCGTCTGGGCCCGCGATCTGTACGAGGCCGCGACATCCCTCATGGTGGCCGGCGACACCGCTACGGCTCGGCGCGCGCTGCGATATCTGTACGACGTGCAGCAAAAAGCCGACGGCAGCTTTCCGCAGAACAGCTGGCTGGACGGCAAACCGTACTGGACCGGCCAGCAGATGGACGAAGATTCGTATCCGATGATTCTCGCCTGGCAGCTCGGCGCCACGGACAGCGCGACCTGGGTCGCGCACGTGAGACCGGAAGCCGAATACGTCATGGCCAACGGACCGGCCACGCAGCAGGAACGTTGGGAGGAAGTGTCCGGCTACTCCCCATCGACCATCGCGGCGGAAATCGCGGGCCTCGTGTGCGCGTCCGCCATTGCCAGGAAAAACGGCGCAGCGGCGGACGCCGCTCGGTATCTGGCGACGGCCGACGACTGGGCCTCGCACCTCGAGACCTGGCTCGTGACGACCACCGGCCATCTGGGCGGACCTCGAGCGGCGAAGGGCTATTACATCCGCATCGACAACAACCAGGATCCCAACGATGGCTATCGCCTCGACGTCCACAACGGCGGCGGCGCCTGGGACGAGCGGGACATCGTCGATCAGGGCTTCA
>DAHUXU010000005.1 GCA_027307005.1 Gemmatimonadota bacterium | reverse complement strand
CGCCGCGGTGCGCGCCGCGCGACAGGCGGCGTCGACGGCGCGGTCGTCGGCGAGCGGCACCAGCCAGGTCTCGTCGTGCTCCGGCCGCGCCCTGAGCCTCACGGTCACCTCGGTGATCACGCCGAGGGTACCCCACGAGCCGGTGAAGAGGCGCGTGAGGTCGAAGCCGGCGACGTTCTTCACGACGCGGCCGCCGGTGCGGATGACCGCGCCGTCGCCGGTGACGACCTCCAGGCCTAACGCGGCGTCGCGCGGCGTGCCGAAGGCGTGGGCGAGCGGGCCCGCGGAGGCGGTCGCGATCGTGGCGCCGATCGTGCCGCCCTCCGTCCCGACGGGGTCGAGGGCCAACCACTGGCCGTGCTCGCCGGCGACGGCCGCGATGTCGGCCAGCGTCGTCCCGGCGCGGGCGGTGAGCGTGAGGTCGCCCGGCGTGTAGGCGACGATGCCGGCGAGCGCGCCTAACGCAAGCGGCGTCGCGGATCGGGCCGGGGGGCCGGCATCGAGCCAGTGTCCGCGCCCAACGATGCGGAGCGGCGTCGCGCGCGCGGCGGCCTGCGTGACGGCAGCCGCGACGTCCTGCGTCGTCTGCGCACGCACGGTCTCGGCGGCCGGCATCATGCGCGCGCGCGGGTCGCCGGCGCCGCCAGCCATTCGCGACACGCGTGCACGGGCACGACCTTGCCCGGGTTCGCGCGCCGCTCGGGGTCGAACACCGTGCGCAGACGACACTGCGCGTCCAGTGATGCGGGCGAGAAGATGAGCGGCATGTACTCGAGCTTGTCGAGTCCAACGCCGTGTTCTCCGGTGATCGTACCGCCCGCGTCGACGCACGCGCGCATGATCTCGCGCATTGCGTGGTGGACGCGGTCCGTCGCGTCGGCGTCGTTCGGATCGAACGGGATGTTCGGGTGAAGGTTGCCGTCGCCGGCGTGAAAGACATTGCACACCTGGATATTCCATCGCGCGGCGATCTCGTGGATGGTGCGCAGCACGTCGGGCAGGCGCGTGCGCGGAATGACGGCGTCCTGCACGACGAGTGCGGGTGCGACGCGTCCCATTGCGCCGAAGGCTTTCTTCCGGCCCTGCCAGAGACGCGCGCGTTCGGCGTCGTCGCGTGCGATGCGCACGGTGCGTGCGCCGGCGTCGGTGCACATCGCTTCCACGCGATGCACCTCATCATCGATGCCCGCCTCGAGTCCATCGAGCTCGATGAGCAGCACGGCTTCGGCGTCGGCCGGATAGCCGGCGGCGTAAATGGAGTCTTCGACGGCGCGAATCGTCGGGCCGTCCATCATTTCAATGGCGGCGGGGAGAATGCCGCTGGCGATCACGGCGGAGGTCGCGCGGGCGCCCGCCGCGATCGACATGAAGTCGGCGAGCATGGTGCGCACGGCTTGCGGGTTCGGCACGAGGCGCACCGTGACATCGAGCGCGATGCCGAAGCATCCCTCGGAGCCGACGAACGCGCCGAGGAGGTCGTACCCGGGCGTCTCGCCGCCGGCGCCGCCTAACGTCGTGATGTCGCCGTTGGGCAGGAGGACGGTGACAGCGACGACGTGGTTGAGCGTGACGCCGTACTTGAGGCAGTGCGGGCCGCCCGAGTTCTCGGCGACGTTGCCGCCGATCGTGCACGCCGACTGGCTGGACGGGTCCGGCGCGTAGTGCAGGCCGTGCGGCGCGGCGGCGCGCGTGAGCGACACGTTGACGGCGCCGGGCTCGACGAGGGCGAGGCGATTGACCGGGTCGACCGAGATGATGCGTGTGAGGCGATTGAGGCCGATGATCACCGCATCGTCCTGGGCGAGCGCTCCCGCGGAGAGGCCGGTCCCCGCGCCGCGCGGCACGAACGCGACCTGCTCGCGCGCGAGCAATCGCACGACGTCGATGACCTGCTGTCGTGTCGACGGGAGAACGGCCAGCGACGGCGGCAAACGATACGTGGGCAGGCCGTCGGCGCTGAACGGGAGCAACTCGGACGCGCGGGAGAGCACGCCGCGCGGGCCGACGATGGCGCGGAGTGCGTCGGTGAGCTCGGCGCGCGTCATGACGGGGCGCGGACGGGTCGCGCGAATCCGCTGTGTACACCATCGGCGTGACCGGAGGGCCGGGCAGTGCCGGGGCACAGCACGATCGGCAGCGGGAGCAACGGCAGGATGCACTCGTCCACAGGGAGAATGTAGGACGCGCGGGGGGGGAACACCAGACGGCGCGGCCCGTGGTGGGCCGCGCCGCGTTCCGTTAGGCGGTGGTTGCGGGTGCGCTCAGGCGGCGTTCCAGAATCCCGCGAGCGCGGCGCCGTCGGGCGATTCGCGGAGCTTTTCGAACGCGCGCTCGCGGATCTGGCGGATGCGCTCCCGGGTGACTCCCATGAGCGCGCCGATCTTCTCGAGCGTCATGGCTTCGGAGCCTTCCTCGAGGCCGTAGTAGAGGTAGAGAATCTTCCGCTCGCGCGGCGTGAGGTACTTGCGGAACGCGCGGTCGATGAACTCGCGCATCAGCTTGAAGTCGGTGGTGTCTTCGATCTCGATGCCGTCGACGCCGACGAAGCGTTCGCCTAACGTTGCCGCTTCGCGGTCGCTGCGGTCGATGGGCGCGTCGAGCGACACTTCGGTGGCCGACATCTGTCGAGCGGCACGGACCGTCTCGGGCGTCTCCTCGATCAAGCGGCTGATCTCGTCGTCGGTGGGGTCGCGCTTGAGGACCTGCGCGAGCACCGTTTCGGCACGAGCGAGCTTGATGAGCTGCGAGTTTTGATTGAGGGGAATGCGGACGGAGCGGGTTTGCTCGGCGAGGGCTTTGAGGACGGCTTGTCTGACCCACCAGACGGCGTACGAAATGAATTTCACGCCCTGGTCCGGGTCGAACTTCTTGACGGCTTTGAGCAGCCCTTCGTTCCCGATCGCCACCAGCTCACTGAGATCCAGACCGTGCCCCTGGTATTTCTTGACGTACGAAATGACGAATCGAAGGTTGGCGGTCACGAGGCGTTCGGCGGCGCGCTCATCACCTTTTTGAGCGCGTCGTGCGAGACGTCGTTCTTCTTCGGGTTCGGTTATGAGGGGTAGCTTCTGGATGTCCTGTAGGTACTGATCGAATGCGGTGGAGGGAGAAGAGCGGAAAAACCCTTTGGACCTGCTCTCGGCCACATGCTCCATACTCGCCCCGTTCCTTTCGTAAAAGGGTGGACGAACCGGAAAGCCTTGCGTGCTCGAAACCGCCAGGGGAGCGCACGATAATGTGAGCCCCCGGTTAGGTCAACAGTCACGAAATCGCAGCGTGAGAGGTCGTTGTGTCTTTATGGGCTAATTGCATTGGGGCACAACGATTTGCGACTCCCATGCGTTTTTTGCGCGACCGCCGGACCCGATGGAACAGCGAAGCTCGCGTGATGTTGCGGGCTGACGGGGCGTCAGCGGTTCTCGATTCGCTCGCGGCGAGCACGTCGCCAGATCGAAAATGCGGCGCGAACGACGACGAGTGCGACCGCGATGGCGATCCACAGCGGCGGGACATCGAGGAGGTACGCGGCGAACGCGAGACCCACGATGCAAATGACGACTGCGAGCACGAAGATGCGCGGTGCCACGCTGGGACTCCTCGATCGAGGTCAGTGCGATGCGGCGCGGAGCACGGCGAGCACGTCGTCGTCGCGGACGCGCACGCCCCACTGCGTCTCGGCGCCGGCCATGGTGCCGATGGTGAGCGGGAGCGCGTATTCGACGGCGCCGCCTCGCGCTTTCTTATCCGTACGAGTGAGCGCGAGGAGACGTTCCGGAGACAGGGCGGGCGGGGGCGCGGTCGGGAGCCCGGCGCGCGCCACGGCGTCGCGGATGCGCGGCGCGGTCCCCGCGGTGGCGACACCGATCATTTCGGCGAGTGCGGCCTCGAGCACCATGCCGATCGCGATTGCTTCGCCGTGGAGCAGGCGATAGTCGCTCGCGGTCTCGATCGCGTGGCCGAGGGTGTGGCCGAAGTTGAGGATCTTGCGCATGCCGTGCTCGCGCTCGTCGCCTAACACGACGCCGGCCTTGATGGTGATGCTGCCGATGATGAGCTCGTGCATCGCATCACCGGCGGGTTCGTGGAGCAGCGCGGGGAGCGCGGCGGCGACGCGGTCGAAATAGGCGGTGTCGGTGATGACGCCGTGCTTGATGGCTTCGGCGGCGCCGGCGCGCCGCTGCTCCAGGGGCAGCGTTGCGAGGGCCTGCGGGTCGGCGATGACGGCGGACGGCTGGTGGAACGCGCCGACGAGATTCTTTCCGGCGGGCGCGTCGACGCCGGTCTTGCCGCCTAACGATGCGTCGATCATCGCGAGCAGCGTCGTCGGCACCTGGACGACGGGGATGCCGCGCATGAACGTGGCGGCGACGAATCCCGCGAGATCGCCGACCACGCCGCCGCCGAGCGCGACGACGGTGGTGTCGCGGCCGCAGCCGGCATCGAGCATCTCGTCGGTGAGACTCGCCCAGGTGGCGCGTGTCTTGTGCACTTCGCCCGGCGGGACGCGCAGCAGCAGGGGGGACGGGTCTTCGAACGAGTCGACGACGCGCGCGCCGTAGTGTCCGGCGACGGTATCGTCGGCGATGATCACGTAGCGGTGCGCCGGCGCCGCCCGGGCGGCGATGGCGCCGACGCTGCCTAACAGACCGGGCTCGACGAGAATCTCACAGTCGAGGAGGCGGAGCGCGGCGGCAGCGCGCTCGCGCGGTGCTACCACGTCACCTCCGCGGCCCCGGCGCGCCGGTTGGCGACGCGGGCGAGCACGAACAGGAGGTCGGAGAGGCGATTGAGATACACGAGCACGATGGGCGGCAGCGCGACGTCGTGCCCGAGCGAAATCACGCGCCGTTCGGCGCGCCGGCACACGGTGCGCGCCACGTGCAGCGCGGCGGACTTGGGTGTTCCGCCGGGAAGAATGAACGCGGTGAGCGGCGCGAGCTCGGCTTCGCCGTCGTCGATCGCACGCTCGAGCGTCGCGATGCGAGCGTCGTCGATGCGCGCTTTCTCGAGCTGCTCGCGCACTTTCTCCGGGTGCGGCGTCGCGAGGAGCGCGCCCAGGCTGAACAGGTCGCGTTGTATCGGCGCGAGCACTTCATCGATGCGCTGCATCATCTCGATGGACCGTGCGAGGCCGATCACGGCGTTGAGCTCGTCGACGTCACCGTAGGCCTGGACGCGCGGATCATCCTTCGAGACGCGTCCGCCGCCGAACAATCCAGTGTCGCCTTTGTCACCTGTGCGCGTGTAGATCCGCATGCGGCAAAATCTAACGCTCCCGGAGCGCGTTGGTGAGCGCGCGACTCAAATGCGCATGCCGTGGAGCAGTCGGCCGAACCAGCCGCGCTGGTGTTCGCCGTTGCGGCGCAAGCCGTGCTTGAAATTGGAGAAGCGCGTGATCTCGCCGCCGGCGGCGCTCGGTTGATACGTGGTGGGAAACAGCGCGGCGAGATGTTCTTGCAGCCGATCGGGCGTGGCGACGACGGACTGCGCCTCGCACCAGCGGTCGAGCGCTTTGCCGAACGTGGCGGCAGTCGGGCGGTGCGCCGGGTCGCGATCGAGCGCCGCCATCAATGCTTCTTCGATGGCTTTCGGAACGGCGGGCACTTTCTCGCGAATGTTGGGCAGCGGGCGCCACGTCACTTCGTCGATCAACAAGTCCGTAGCATCTTCGTAGAACAGGGGCTCGAGCGTGAGCAGCTCGTAGAGCACGACGCCGATGGCGAAGACATCGCTTCGGCCATCGACATCGAGGCCGAGTATCTGCTCGGGGCTCATGTAGTGTTTCTTGCCCATCATGAGCATCGGCGATTCGTCCATCGGATCGCTGGACGTCTTGGCTTTCGCGATGCCGAAGTCGGCCAGTTTGATGTGGCCGTCCCAGGTGGACATGATGTTGTTAGGCGAGACATCGCGGTGCACGATGTCGAGGCGGCGGCCGTCCGGTCCGGCGAAGGTGTGGGCGAAGTCGAGCGCGCGGCAGACGCGGCTCGTGACGTACGCGGCGACGTGCACGGGGATGAGGCGGTCGAGCTCGCGGTGGCGCTCGATCATGTTGCGCAGCGTCGGACCCTTGATGTACTCCATCGAGATGTAGTACTGCCCTTCGACTTCGCCGAGCTGGTAGATCTGGACGATGTTGCCGTGGACGAGGTTCGCGGAGAGCTTCGCTTCGTCGATGAACAGCTGGAGCCAGGTTTTTTCCTTGGCGTAGTGCGGATGGATGACCTTGAGCGCGATGCGCTTGGCGAAACCGGCTGGGCCCAAATGCTCGGCCTCGTAGACCGTGGCCATTCCGCCCTGCGCGATCTTGCGTACGAGGCGGAAGGAGCCGGCGTATTCCAGTATGTGCTCGTCAGAGTGCATTATTACAGACTCGCAAGCCACGGCCGTGCCGCGCCGTGATCATCAGTCATCCGACTCCATGCCGCACGACATTCGAGACATCACGATCATCGGCGGAGGGCCGACGGGCCTCTTCGCGTCCTTCTATACCGGCATGCGCAAGGCGACGGCGCGCATCGTGGACGCCTTACCGGAATTGGGCGGGCAACTGCTCGCGCTGTATCCGGAGAAGTACATCTTTGACGTCGCGGGCATTCCGCAGATCCTGGCCAAGGATCTCGTCCGCGACCTGGTGCAGCAGGCCAGCCGGTTTTCGCCTTCGATCCACCTGAATCAGCGGGTGGTTTCACTGGAAGAGGACGGTGGGTGCTTCACGCTGGTCACCGAGACGGACCGCTTTCCCTCTCGGGCGATCGTGGTGGCGGCTGGGATCGGCGCATTCTCGCCGCGGCGGCTGCCGCAGGCGTCGGCGCAGGAGTGGTATGGGCGGGGGATCTACGATCGTGTGTCGGACCCCGAGCGGTTTCGTGGCCAACGGGTACTAATCGTGGGCGGCGGCGACTCGGCGTTCGATTGGGCGCAGCAGTTGTTGGATCGGGCGGCGGAGCTGACGCTCGTCCATCGCAGCGATCGATTTCGGGCGCACGGTGCGACGGTGGCGGACGTCACGGCGGCGGCGGCGGCGGGGCGGGCGCGCGTGCTGACGTTTCACGAGCTGCATGAAGTGCGGGGGAACGGCGGCGGCGTGCGCGCGGTGACGCTCAAGGACGTGAAGGCGAAAACGCAGTTCGATCTCGCCGTCGACGTGATTCTCCCGATGCTCGGCTTCGTGAGCGACATCGGTCCGCTGGCGCAGTGGGGTTTGCGCGTGGAGGGTCACAAGATCATGGTGTCGAGCACGATGGAGACGGGGCGGACGGGGATATGGGCCGCGGGCGATGTAACCGCGTATGCCGGAAAGTTGGAGCTGATCGCGACAGGATTCAGTGAGGCGGCCATCGCCGTGAATCAGGCGGTGCACTGGATCTATCCGGACAAGAAGGTCGCTCCGGGGCATTCGTCGAACATGGGGATCTTTGGTCAGAGTGATGACTGACGTACATGGGGGGACGCATGGAGGTCTTGCCCCGGCGCGTCCGCGCGTCCTGTCGAAGGGCACGTCCGTCACCGGCCGAATTCCACGCGGGGATCCACGGCGGCGTACGCGCCGTCGGCGATGATGTTCACGATGACGAACACGACGCTGAGGAACAGGATGCTTCCCTGAATGGCGGGGAGATCGCGCTTGCTGATGGCGTTGACGACGTAGCGGCCGAGTCCGGGCCAGCTGAAGACGGTTTCCGTCAGGATGCTGCCGGTGAGGTAGGAGCCGAAGTCGAGGCCGATCACGGTGACGACGGGGATCAGCGCATTGCGCAGCGCGTGTCGGGCGAGGACGGCGATGCGCGGAAGACCTTTCGCGCGGGCCGTGCGGATGTAATCGCTGCCGAGGACCTCGAGCATCGACGAGCGCGTCATGCGGGCCTGGAAGGCGATCGAGCGCGTGCCTAACGCAAACGCCGGAAGGACGAGGAACGCGAGGCCGCCGGTGCCGGACGGCGGGAGCCAGCGGAGGATCATCGCGAACACGAGGATCAGAATCAGTCCCACCCAGTAGACGGGGAAGGAAATCCCGAGATAGGTGAAGGCGAGGGTGAGGCGATCGAGCCAGCCGCCGGGGTAGGCGGCGGTGAGCACGCCCACGGAGATGCCTAACACCACGGCGAGGAGCATCGCCGCGCACGCCAGCTCCAAGGTCTTGGGGAAGCGTTCGGCGATGTCGCGGGCGATCGGGCGTCCCGTGATGAACGAGGTGCCGAGGTCGCCGCGGAGAACGCCGGACGCGTAGGCGGCGAATTGTTTGGGGCGCGGTTCGTCGAGGTGGAGCTGACGGCGCAGTTGGGCAATGGTGGCGGAGTCGGCGCGCTCGCCGACCATTTCCATCACCGGATCGCCGGGCGCGATGTAGAGCAGCGCGAAGACGACGACGAGGACCCCGACCAGCGTCGGAATCGCGAGCAGCAGGCGGCGCAGCAGGAAGGTGCCCACGGTCAGTGCGCCGCTCGTGTCACGCGAGCGTCAGCGGTGCGGCGCGGTGCTGTCGCGCGCGGCGCTGTCGCGGGTCGGGCTCGCGATTTCACCGGGGCCGACGATCGAGACGTCGAGAAACCGTTGGCCATTGAAGATGGCGGGCGCCTTGAATCCGCGGATCCACGGTTGCACCGCGTACAGCTCGTTGTAGAAGAAGAGGTAGATCATGGGCGCGTCGCCGAAGGCAACGGAGTCGGCGCGCTGATAGAGCGCGGCGCGCTTGGCATTGTCGGCCGTGGTGCGGGCGCGCGAGACGAGTTGGTCGACCGTTGGATTCTCGTAGAACGACACGTTGCCGCCGACGCCTTTGTTCGCGCCGACGAGCAGCGGGTCGAGAAAGTCCTCGGCGTCCGGGTAGTCGGCGTACCAATCTTTGATGAAGAGGTCGGCGTCGCCGTGCCGCGATGCTTCGCGGGCCGCGGAATTGTCGCGTTGGACGAGCGCGACCCGGACGCCGACGGCGGACAGATACGCCTGGATGGATTGCGCAATCCGCTGAAAGGTCTCGTCCTGCCCAACCCACAGTTGGACGGCGAATCCTTTTGCGTAGCCTGCGGCGGCGAGGAGAGCGCGGGCTTTTGCGGGGTCGTATCCGTAGGGCCGTCTCGCGGTGTCGGCGCCGTCGAGCGACGGCGGGATCACGCCGGCGGCGAGGGTGCCGCGACCGCCGACGAGGCGCTGCAGCATGGTGCGCACGTCGACGGCATAGTTGAGGGCTTGCCTAACGCGAGGATCCTTGAGCGGGCCGCGGGTGCAGTTGATCGCGACGGACCAGAGGCGGAGCGCGGGCGCGGACACGAGAAACGCGCTCTTCTCGTCGGTATGCTCCCAGCGTTCGGTCTCCGCCTCCGGGACGTACAGGAGGTCGACGTTGCCGGCCTGGAATTCGGCAACCGAGGTGCTCGGCTCGGGCACGATGCGGATCTCGAGCGAGTCGATGCGAGGGGCGCCGCCCCAGTACGACGGATTCCTCGCGAGCAGGACGTAGTCGTCGTGCTTCCACTGGACGAAGCGCCACGGTCCTGTGCCGACGGGATGTTCCGCGAAATTCGCCGTGTCGCTGTCGGGTACGATGGACGCGACGGGCATCGCGAGTAGTTTTGGGAAGATCGCGAGGGCGGTGTCGAGCGTGATTCGGACGGTGCTGTCGTCGGGCGCGGAGAGGCCGCTGATGGTGGACGTGCTGCCCGCGGCGAACGCGCGTGCGCCGGAGATCGGGTAGAGCGGCCAGCCTCGACCGCCTTTCGTGCGCGGATCGAGTACGCGCTCGAAGCTGTGCACGACGTCTCGCGCCTGAACAGTGCGTCCGTTGTGAAATGTGACGTGCGGCCGCAGGTGGAAGGTGTAGGTGCGGCCGTCGGGTGAGACGTCCCAGCGTGCGGCGAGGGCCGGAGCGAGGTGTGCGTCGACGGTGAACTGGGTGAGGCCGTCGAACAGGTACGAGACGGCGCGCCCGGTTGGCACGTCGGTAGAGAGGGCGGGATCGAGGGAGCGCGGGTCGTAGCGATCGCGCGAGTCGATGAACGTTTTGCGTTGCGGAGTGGAGCCGGCGCCACGGCAGGCGCTCACGATCGAAACTGCAGCAGCGGCGAAAAGAACCGCGAGGGAGAAGCGAATCGTGCGCAGACGGCGCCTCGTTGACTTCGAGTGTGAAACGAGTGAACTTACCGGGCCTCAAGTAAAGCGTCAATCGTGAGTTACGTCCTGTGCGTCGACGATCACGAGGACATGCGCCTCATGGTGCGCGAGATCCTCGCTTCGGCGGGGCACGACGTGCATCTCGCGCCTGACGGCGCGTCGGCACTGGCCGCGATTCAAGCGCGCGAGCCGGAGTTGATGGTGCTCGATCTCGTAATGCCGGGGATGTCGGGGATCGAGGTGTGTCGCGCTGTGAAGTTGAATCCGTTCACGGCGCGGATTCCCGTGCTGATGCTCACGGCGCGCGGCGATGTCGAACACAAAGTGGAAGCATTCGAGGCGGGCGCCGATGACTACTTGGCGAAGCCGTTCGATCCGCGCGAGCTGCGAGCGCGGATCGTGGCGTTGCTGCGGTTGGTGCGGCGCGAGGGCGATCGCAATCCGACGAGCGGGCTCCCGGGTGGTCAAGCGATCGAAGATGAGATAGCGAGGCGGGCGAAGCTGCGCGAACGATTCGCGATCTGCTACATCGATCTCGACAACTTCAAGCCGTTTGCGGACACGTTCGGTTTCACGATCGCGGACGTGGTGATTCGGGACATGGGTTACGCGATTCGCAACGCGTTGGACGTGGTGGGGAGCCACGCGGATTTCGTCGGGCACATCGGTGGCGACGATTTCATCGTCGTGACGACGGAACAGCACGCCGAGGCGGTCGCGCGCGAGTGCGCGATTCGGTTCGTCGAGGTGGCGGGTCGTGCGGTGGGTGACGAGGCGCTCCGGCGCGGGCACTTCCTGGGTATCGATCGCGACGGACGTGCGAGAGAGTTGCCGATCGCGCGGTTGTCGACGGCGATTCTCTTCGTGGATCCGGACCGGTGGATTTCGGTGAGCCACATCGGGTCGCTGGCTGCCGAGATGAAGCGGCGGGCGAAGCAGCGCGGGCCGGGCACGATTCTCGTGCAGGCGGTGTAGTGAACGCGGATCGTAAGGCAACGAGAGCGAACATGCGAGCAACGCGCGTCGGCCGCCGATCATGGCGGGCCGTTTTCGTTCAGTCGATTTTTGTCGTCGGGGCGTCTCACGCCTGATGCGGCGGCTCGTACTCGCGCTCGCGCTCGTCGTGCTCGCGCGACCACTGCTTGCGCAAGACCTCTCGTGTAGCGGCGCCGGTCCCGGGAATCTGCAGATTCGGAGCTTGTCGTTCGAAGGGAACGACCACTTCTCCGACAGCCAGCTGAGCAACGCCATTGTCACCACGCCGTCGAGCTGGTTTCGGCGGGTGCTGCACATTCCGATCGGCGCCGAGCACTGTCTGGACACGCTCGAGGTGGCGCGCGACGCGCTGCGGCTGCGGCTGCTGTACCGCCAGCACGGCTACTACCACACGCAGGCGACGCCGCACATCTCGCCTAACGGCACGAGCGCGGTGTCGGTGATGTTTCAGATCGTGGAAGGGCCGCCCGTGCGCATCGATTCGCTGACGGTGGCCGGTCTCGACTCGGTGTCCGACCGGCTGCGCGAGCGTCTCATCCGACCACTCGACCGTCTGCGCGGCGGCATTTACGATCGCGATACGCTGCTCGCCGTGATCGACACCACCGTCACGCGGCTGCTGAACAACGGCTACGCACACGCGACCGATCCACTGCGGGACATCGAGGTGGACGAAGCCGCCAACCGGGCGGTGGTCAAACTCACGTTCCTCCCCGGCAAAATCGCGCACATCGGGAAGATCGACATCCAGGCCGAGGCCAACAAACAAGGGGAGAAACCTGCGATCGACACGGAGACCGTGCACGATCTACTGTCGATCAACACGGGCGACCTCTACCGGCAGCGCGACCTGCTGCGATCGCAGCGGGACCTTTACGCGCTCGAGACGTACAACCACGTGGACGTCGAGTTGCTGCCGGACAGCCTGCAGCCTAACGACACGTCGCTGACGGTGCGCGTATTCGTGGCCGAAGGCCTGATGAAGACGATGCGGCTGGGCATCGGCTGGGCGTCGCTCGACTGCGCGCGCACACAAGGCCGGCTCACGGACCGCAACTTCTTCGGCGGCGCACAGTGGCTCGAGCTCAACGCCCGGCTCTCGCACATCGCGCTGTGTCCGTCGAGCGTGCGGCAGGACACGGCGTTCAGCAACCTCGTCAACTATTACGCCGGCGCGACGCTGCGGCTGCCATCGCTATTCGGTCCCAAGAACATTCCATCGCTCACGGTATTCAGCGAACGGACGTCCGAGTTTCGGAC
>DAHUXU010000733.1 GCA_027307005.1 Gemmatimonadota bacterium | reverse complement strand
GTCCGTCCGGGCCCGAGGGGAACGCGCTTCTCGAATCTAGTCTCGTCAACGGCAACTACCACACGGCGACGGGAACCACTTGGCTGGTCGATGCCAAGGCGTCGCGCGACATGGTGCGTCTGCCCGGAGGTCCGCTCGCGGTCGCCCTCGGAGCCGAAGCGCGCAAGGAACAGCTGAGCAACGATTTCTCGCCGCTCGCGCAGAGCGGCGATGTCGTCACCGTCGGCGACGTGTCGTCCGTCGCAGGCGGTCGCAGAGCGCAGGCACTGTACGCCGAAGCGAGCGTTCCGTTCGCGAAAGGCTGGGAATCGCAAATCGCGTTGCGCTACGACCACTACAGCGATTTCGGAGGAACGGTCAATCCCAAGGTTGCGATCCGCTGGCAGCCGGTATCGCAGCTCGTGCTGCGCTCGTCGTGGGGAACGGGATTTCGGGCGCCGACGATCTACGATCTCCATGTACCGGTGCAGCAGATCGGCACGACAGACCCGACATTTCCCGACCCCGTGCGATGCCCGGTTACGCACGAACCCGGCGATTGCGAGGCGGGATTTACGGCCCTGGCCGGTGGCAACCCACACCTCGGCGCCGAGACTTCCGAGCAGTTCAATGCCGGCGCCGTGTGGGAGCCATTCGCCGGAGCGTCCGTCACGATCGATTACTGGAAGATCAACAAGAGCAACGTCATCCAGTCGCTCAGCCAGGACCAGCTGTTCGCCGACTTCGGCCGATGGGCCGGCACGAACGTCGTTCGAGGTGCGGTCGATCCCGCCTATCCCGCCTTGCCCGGGCCGATCGTTACAGTGTTTTTGGGCAACCAGAATCTCGGCGACCTGCGCACGTCGGGCTTCGACGTCGACCTGCAGTGGCGCGGACGCGCCACCTCGCTCGGCCGACTCTCATTCGGCCTCAACGGCACGTACGTGACGACCTACAAGCTCGACTTCGGAACCGATCAATTCAGCTCGGGACTCGGCAACAACGACTTGAACGGCCCGGTGCCGCGCTGGCGACACTATGCATCGCTCACATGGAGCAATGGCCCGTGGTCCGAGACATTGGCGCAAACGTTCCAGCTCGGCTACAGCGAGTGCGACGCCCTGACCACCGACCCTGCTAACGCGCTATGCGGCGGCAACGGCACTCGCCGCGTCGGCGACTACAGCATCTGGGACATCCAGGCGCAGTACAGCGGTTTCAAAAACACGGCGATCGTGCTCGGCGTGAAGAATCTTTTCAATCGGGATCCGCCGTTCACGCAGGCGGGATTGGGATTCAGTGGCGGATACGACCCGGTCTATGCCGATCCGCGCGGTGTGACCTATTACGCGAAGCTCACCTACTCGCTGAAGTGAAGACATGAGCGAGTCACTTGGCGCGCCGATGGTGGGCACGCCCCCAACGACGCCGCTCGGCTGGCTCGATGGACTCGGTCGCGAAGGGGTCGCGATCGTTGTCCTGGTTGCGTTCGTCACCTCGCTCAATACCACCACGAAGTTCGTCGTCACCCTGCCGCTCGGTCAGTGGCTCGGCGCGTTTCTCGGCGATTTCGTGGACTATCTGCTC
>DAHUXU010000580.1 GCA_027307005.1 Gemmatimonadota bacterium | reverse complement strand
CGGACGCGCCAGCCTCGCGCTCCTCGACGCCGACTCGGCGCGGAGCCGCGAGGCCATCGAGAGAGCGCACCGCGAGCACATGGCGCGGCTCGCGTCGCACCCGCGCGTGCGCCGCACGCGCGTGCTCGGCACCGTTGCCGCATTCGACGTCGATGGCGAAGAGGGATATCTCAGCGCCGTCGGCAGCGAGCTTGGCGCATTCGCGCTCCGCAACGGCGTGCTGCTCCGGCCGCTCGGCAACGTCGTCTATGTGCTGCCGCCGTTCTGTACCACGCCCGACGAGCTCGCGGTCATCTATCGCGTGATCGAGCGCTTTCTCGAGTCGCGATGATTCGGTTAGGCGTGACCGGAACCGACACCGGCGTCGGCAAAACCACCGTCAGCCGCGCGCTCCTCGGCCTCATGCGCGCCGACGGACTTCGCGTCGCCGCGATGAAACCGGTCGAGACCGGCCTCGCGGCCGATGACCCCGCATCTGACGCACGCGCGCTCGCGGCGGCTGCCGGCACCGCGGCGCCGATGCGCGATGTGTGTCCCATCGTGCTCGACGAGCCGCTCGCTCCGTGGATGGCCGCACGACGCGCCGGACGCGCGATCTCGATGGACGCCCTCGACGGCGCGCACCGCCGCCTTTCGACCGACGTCGACGCGATGCTCGTCGAGGGCGCCGGCGGCGTCCTCGTTCCGATCACCGAACGCGACACCTATCTCACGCTCTTCCGGCGTTGGGCCCTCGAGGCAATCGTCGTCGCGGCCAATCGACTCGGCGCCATCAACCACACGCTGCTCACGGTGTACGCACTACGAGACGCGGCCGTGCCGGTGCTCGGCGTGGTCTTGAACGAAATCGACGACGCCCCGCTGGATGCTGCACGCGCCACGAACCTCGAATCGCTCCAGGCGTTGCTTCCGGATACGCCGGTGGTGAGCTTCCCTTGGCTCCCCGCGCCGGCCGACGCTGCGTCCCTGGCGCGTGCCGCCGCGGCAAGCAGATTGCGCGAGCTGATCGCTCGCGCCGGGCTCGGATACTCTGTCGACGAAGGACGTGTGACTCGATGACGTACGAGTACGAATTCCGCGATTGGGATGCGCTCGCCGGACAGTCCCTGGCCGGCGAAATCGTTAGGCGTGACGATGCGCGCGCCGTGCTCGCCGCGCCGGACGAAGAGCTGCTCGCGCAGCTCGCCGCTGCCTACCGCGTGCGGCGCCACCATTGGCAGAACCGCGTGCGATTGCATTTCCTGCTCAACGCGCAGAGCGGCCACTGTCCGGAGGACTGCCATTACTGCTCGCAGTCTGCGATCTCGACGGCGGAAATCGCCAAGTATCCGCTGCTCGCGCGCGAAAAGATCCTCGCCGCGGCCGAGCGCGCGGCAAGCGTCAAGGCCGGCACCTTCTGTCTTGTGATATCGGGTCGCACACCCGGCGAGCGCGTCTTTCAGAAAGTGTTGGACGCGGTACGCGCCATCCGCAGCACGTACGACCTGCGCGTCTGCGCATGTCTCGGATTGCTGAGCGAAGAACAGGCGTGCCGCCTGCGCGACGCGGGCGTGACGCAGGTCAACCACAATCTGAACACCTCGGAACGGTTCCACGCCGAAGTGTGCAGCACGCACACCTTCGACGACCGCCGCCTAACGGTAGAGCACGTGCGGGCCGCCGGCCTCAAGACCTGCTCCGGCGGCATCGTCGGCATGGGCGAGTCCCATGATGACATCATCGACCTCGCACTCTCCCTGCGCGCGCTCGAGGTGCGCAGCGTGCCGCTCAACTTCCTGATTCCGATCGCAGGCACGCCGTTCGCCGATCGCGCCGCGCTCGATCCGCGCCGCTGCCTGCGCATCCTGTGTCTCTTCCGGCTGCTGCTCCCGTCGCAGGAGCTGCGCATCGCCGGCGGACGCGAAGTGCACTTGCGATCGATGCAGGTGATGGGACTCTATCCGGCAAATTCCATCTTCATCGGCGACTACCTGACCACGCCCGGCCAGGCGGCGCGCGATGACCTGGAGATGATTCGCGACGCCGGCTTCGTCCTCGAAGCGCCCGATGGATCGCCGCTCACCGGGGATCCGCTCGAGGGCATCACCGAGACGGTGACAGCGTGAACGTCAGCTCGCCGCGCGCCGGATGGCCATCGCGCGCCATCGTGCGCCACCGGATCAGGTAAGGCCCCGGTGCTAACGGACCACGCACGGCGGCCACGACCGCCGCGGTATCGCTGCCATCGGACAACGAGAGCGGCGCCAACGCAACCGGCGCGCCGGCCGCCGTGCTGAGCGTGACGCTGGTCGCCGCTAGCTCCGGTTTCTCGGTGAACCAGAGCTCGAGCGCTTTGGGCGGCACGCCTAACGTAGACCCGTTGCTCGGCGTCGAGCGCTTGAGGTGGGTGTGGAACGCGGCGAACCCGCTCGCGCCCACGACGCACAGCGCCAACGACGCACACGCGATCGCCGCACGTCTCGCGACCGACGCCCGCGACACGCCGCTCGCGGCCGCCCGCCGCCCTCCTGTATCCTTCGATTGCCGCATCGAGTCTCCTCGGTCCCTTGCAGTGATCGCGGCGCCGCTCCGGTGCGCCGCTTCCTCATGAGCAAGATGACCGCCGTGCACGCCGGGTTGAAGAGGCTGTGCCTCGCGCGTCGACTCGTTGGCGGCGTGTCGCGCTTACTATTAGTAGTAGCCGCGGTCGCCGTTGCATCGTGCGACCATCCGGGCGCGCCCAACACCGCCCCCGCGGCGCGGCCACTGCCTCTCTTTCATCTCGCACTGCTGCGCCGCACGTCGGACTTTTTTTACGGCCTTACGGTCATGCGCTGCGGCGACCGAACGCCGTACTGGACGTTCGGTGATCGCGGCGCCAAGGGCGCTCCGCCCGACACCGTCACGTACGGCATGCCACCGCGCGGATACGAAACCCACATCGGTCCGCTCGCGCTCGACCCGGGCTGCTATCGCGTCGAGATCACCGGTGGCGCAAGCACGCGATTCAGTGTGGAACGCGATGGTCGCATCGTCGCACTCGATGATTCCGCCATCGTCACAACGACCACGCTCGCGCCGGACTCGACAAAGCATCTGTCGGACACCACCAAGCATCCGTCCGACACTACCAAGCATCCGTCCGACACTACCACGCATCCCGGGACACGACCGCGCATCTCTGATCTGCGAGGCCACACGGCCTAGCGTCAGAGACGCCGGCCGGTGACATTACGTCCATGCGTCGCCGCTGGTACACCCGCATCGGCTCCGCGCTTCTGGCGATCTGGTTCGTGCTGTGTGTGAGCGAACCGGTTGCCGCCATGCATCGGTGCCCGATGCACGACGGCTTTGCCGGCGTGATGGTCATGCCTAACGGGCAGACGATGTCCGGAGCGGCGCGGCTCCCGCACAGCCCCGATCAGCAGCCCGGCCCGGCGCACCACGACTGTACCTGCGTCGGCGATTGCGCCGGCGCAACGTTCGCCGGCATCCCGGCGGTGTCGGTGACGCTCGCCAGCGCCGGTGTTCGCATGCTGCGCGTCGACACTCCGGCCGCGCCGGTGACGCATCCGGTGCCGGCGCCGCACGCGCGTCCCTTCGCGAACGGACCTCCCGCCATCGCGTGATGCACGCCCGAGGCGCCATGCGCCTCGCCGCTGTTCGCTCACGCGCTCGCTCACGTCGGTACCGCCGCGGCCTAACGGCCCTCCGGCGGCGCGTGTCGCGCGCACTCGCAGGAGATTGACCGCGCCGGTTTCGATGGCCCCAGTGCCGCCGCACGCCGGATCCACGGTCGCGACATACGGGACGACACATGCTCTGCTGCCTAACCGAACGCCGGCATCGCCGGTCGAGGACAAGCGTTGCCACCGCAGTCTTCGCGCTCGCCTGCGCCGCACCGGCCTTCGCCCAGACCGCGCCGCGCGACACAACGGCCCGCGACACCACCGCGCGCGACACCACGACCCGACGCGACACCGTCGTGCGACGCGACACCACCGCGAGGCGCCTCGCCACCGTGACCGTCACCGCGGCCCCCGTGCGACGCAACGAGCCGCAGTCCGCCATCACCGTCTCGCCATCGGTCATCGCACTCACTCCGGCGACGTCTCCATGGGACCTCCTTCGACAGAGCGCCGGCGTCGAAGTGCACCTCCAGGGTCAGGGCCCCGGCTTCGCATCTGACGCGTCGATTCGCGGCTTCAGCTCGGACCATTCGACGGATCTCGCCCTCTGGATCGATGGCGTGCCGATCAACGAGCCGATCAACGGACACGCGGAAGGCTACAACGATTGGGGTCTCATCTTTCCCTCCGCCGTCCAGGCGATCGACGTGATCAAAGGCCCAACGAGCGCGCTGTTCGGGAACTTCGCGCTCGCCGGCATCGTGAACGTCCACACGCTCGAACGCATGCAGGGCAGCGAAGCGACGGTCGATGCCGGCACGGCGGGACACATCGATGCAACCGTCCTCACCGGATTCGACCACGGCCCGGAAGGCGGCGGCGTATTCGGCGCCCGCTGGGACCACGAGGATGGCTGGCGGCCTAACAGTCGGTCCGATGTCGAACAGGGACACTTTCGCGTCGTGCACGATCTCTCGCCCGCGTGGCGCATCGACGGCGGCATCGAGCTCTACGGCGCACAATGGAAATCGCCCGGCTTCCTCAGCGAAGATGAGTTTGCCGCGCGCGACTATGACGTCGTGTCCAACCCCACCGACGGTGGACGAAAATATCGCGCACAAGAGCGCGTCAGTCTCAGACTGTTGTCCGGCCCCATGCTGTGGCGCACCACGCTGTACTCGACGCAAGGCAACTGGAAATTCTTTCTCACCATTCCGCCCGCGGGTGGACGCTTCGAGGGCAGCGGGAGCCAAACCGAAGAAGTCGATCACCGCACAGGACTCGGCGCCACCAGCGCGCTCACGTGGAGTCTTCCGCACACCGACCTCACGGTCGGCTTGGAATCGCGCTGGGACGAATCGCACTACCAGAACTGGTTCTCCGCGGACCGCGTGGCGGACTCCGCTGCCACGCTGGTCCACGCGAAGCAGACGTCGGGCGCGATGTTCGTCCAGTCGGACATCGACGCGACGCCGCGCCTCCGGCTCAGCCTCGGCGCGCGCTATGATCTCGTCGACACACATTCCACACCGGAGGGCGAACTCACGGCCGGCGACAGCCGCGGCATCGTGTCGCCGAAACTCGGTGCGCTCTTCCGCCTAACGAACGCGCTGGGCGTGTACGCGAACGTGTCGCGCGGATTCCGCTCGACCGATGGAATCATCGATGACCCGTCGCTCCCGTTCGTCACGGCGTGGGCGTACGAGAGCGGACTCAAGCTCGATCACGACGGCGTGCATGGGTCCGTCGCGCTCTTCCGCATGGATGTCAGCAACGAGCAGACGTTCAATCCGCTCAGCGGCGCGTCGAGCAACGGCGGCGCGAGCCGACGCCAGGGCGTCGAGGTCGAGCTCGAGGCTCCGATCGCGCCCATGCTCTCGATGTCGACCGATTGGACGTTCAACGACGCCCGCTACAAGCGACTGATCACGCAGGCAGTGGACGATCCGTCCGTCATCGATACGCTCTCGGGCCTCCGCGTGTACAACACCGCACAGTACGTGGGCATTGCCTCCCTGCAGTTCACGCCGCACGCGCAGCCCTGGCGCATTCGCGTTAGCACGAACGTCGTCGGGCCGTACTCGCCCTTCGATGAGCCCGGCGTCGTGCTTCCCGCGTACGGCCTGCTGCACGTCGGCGGCCTCATTCAGATCGGCGTTGCACAGCTCGAGATCGGCGTGCGAAACGTGCTCGACAAGGCGTACCCCGAGCTTGTTGCCGGCCACGTCGTTTCCCCGGGCCAACCGCGCTCATTCTACGGGACTGTGCACTATGCATTCTAATGGAAACAGATGTGGTGTCCGATACCGGTCGTAACAGGTATGCGGTCATGTCGTTAATATTCCTGACTTGACGCGCCATCTGGTGCGTCACATTGTTACACCCCCCGAGCGCATGCGACCGAGAGCATTCATGTACGATTATCGCCGCCGTTCACGCTGGCTTCGGTCGATCCCGGCACCGTCCAAGGTCGAGGCAGTGCTGCTCGCCTCTGTCGCGGCGTGCATTGTGGGGGAGCTCGCCTTTTTCTGGTTTCGTCAGCACCAGTGACCAACCAGAGGTAACCGCGGGCGAAAGCCCGTTGGGCCGTCGTGAACATTTCGCTTCCCGCTGACGCGCTGGATCGGCCCGCCGCCGAGACCGCGCGACGCATCGCGCTCGCGCATCTCGCCGCAGCGCGCGCCGCGTACGATGTGCTCGACGACGAACACGCGCCCGATGCGCTGCACGATCTTCGCGTCGCGCTGCGCCGGCTCCGAAGCTGCGACCGCACTTTCCGTGACGAGCTCGACGACAGCATCTCCAAGAAACGCCGTCGTAAACTGCGACGGTTGACGAAGGCGACTGGCGCCGGGCGTGATGCCCAGGTCCACGTCGAGTGGATCGAGGGCGAGATGCCTTCGCTGACTCGCCGTCAGCGCGCAGGCGCTGCGTGGCTGCTCGAACGGCTGCGCGCCTCGAAGCAGGAGCAGGACGCCCGGATGCACGCGCGGCTGGCCGATCAGTTCGAGTCGCTTGCGGAGTGGCTCGAGCACGCGCTGTCGACCTGGCATCTCACGGTGCACCTGGACCAGCCCGTGGTTCCACCGAACGCCGCGCGCGTGCTCGGACTGAGACTCGCCGCGCTCGTCGATGAGTTTGAGCGCAGACTCTCGCGCGTGCACGACGCGGTCGATCAACGGTGCGCGCACCGCGCGCGCA
>DAHUXU010000729.1 GCA_027307005.1 Gemmatimonadota bacterium | reverse complement strand
TGAGGCGGTTGATGAAAGAAAAATCGAGGACGTACCACCCGTCTTCGTCGAGTGCACCTTCGAGCGCGACGCCGACGCGATAGTTGTGTCCGTGCAGCGATTCGCACCGGTGGCCGGCGAACGTGATGAAATGCGCCGACGAGAAGACCGTGTAGTCCTTTCTGACCCGTATCCTAAACTCGCCGTGGGTTCGCATCGGTTCCATCCGGAGCGCTAGCTCCAGCCTCCCTCGAGAAGAACGGCGAAAATTGCGGCGGCGGTGAGATCGGCGGTGGTCCCGGGGTTCCGGGAGTTGGATGGGTCGCGGAGCGCGCGATCGAACGCGGCCGTCCGCAGGCGGCCGCCCGCGCTCCGCACGCCGCCGGCAGCGAGAACCGCGCGGCTGCGCCGAGAGATGGCAGCCGCTTCCGCGCTGCCCACCTTGCGAGCCACGTGCGTGTCGGGTGCGGCGGCCAGCAGCGTCAAGTAGGTCTCGACGATCGCGTCGTCCCATGAGAGTCCATCGCCTCGCGCGCGTCGCAATGTGGGCGCGCCCAACTCGAACGTGACGGCAAAGTCCGTGGCGTACTCTCGCGCAATGCCGTCGCGGTCCGCGGCGAGCACCATGACGGCGCGCAGGCCGCGCGGTGGCGCAGCGGCGACATCCTGCGACATCGCGCGGCCGAGCCCCCCGGGATGCGCGAGGCGAATCGCGGCATACGCATGGGCGGCGTCGCGCACCGTGGTTCGCCTCAACACGCGCGCCACGCGGCCTCGCAGCGTCCCGCCGCGCGGGTCGAGAGCGGCGCGCGCAAGCGGCGCGAGCAGCAGAATGATACCGAGGTTCGTGTTGGCGCGCGTCCAACCCGCGGTCGCGACGCAGGCTGCGTAGATGGTGGCGCCGAGCGTGCGGCGTCGCGCGAGCAGGAACGCAGGGCCAATTGCGGCGGCGCTGGCGAGGAAGTCCTCGTAGCGCGTGTCGTGAAAATGCGTGCGCGCGGGCGGTGCGACGTTACCCGGTTTTGGTGCGCTGGCCTCCAGCAAGCAGGCCAGTTGGGCGGCGCTCGCGACGTCTGCGGCTGTGGCTGGGCGTACGGGCGTGCGGCGGTGTGGCGTCAGGATCTGCCGCGATACGCGTCGAACAAATGATCGATGATCGCTTGTGCGACGTCGACTGAGGTAGCTGTCTGAAGCCCGTGCCATCCAGGGATGCCGTTCACCTCGAGTACATAGACTGAACCGTCTCGAGCGGGCAGGAGATCGACGCCGGCGTACGCCGCGCCGATGGTGCGTGCGGCACACAGCGCCATGGCGTGCCACTCGGCGGGCAGCGTGATCGCGCGTGCGTGTCCGCCACGAGCCAGATTGGTGCGCCAACCCGTCGCCGAGCGTTCGATGGCGCCCACGACACGGTCGCCGACGACGAAGACGCGGACGTCGCGACCTTCGTGCTCGATCGTGCGCTGAAGATAATACACCCCGTGAATGGCTTCCAGCGCGCGAAACACGCGCCATGCGATTTCCTCGTCATTCACGCGCACCATGCCGAGCCCCATGGAGCCGACGAGCGGTTTGACAATGACATCGCGCATTGCATGGAACGCGTCCATCGCGTGGTCGGAGCGCTCGCATACGATCGTGTCCGGCGTGGGAAGGCCTGCCCGCGCGAGTAGCGCCGACGTGTAGAACTTGTCGACGGTTCGCTCGATCGCACGCGGCGGGTTCATGACGGGGACACCGGCGTCCTCGAGCGCGTGGAGCGCATCGACGCGAAACACGATCTGCTCGAGCGACCCGTTCGGGATGATGCGCGCGAGGACGGCGTCGGCCGAGAGGAGATCGGCGTCCTGCGCCTGCATGCGTGTGCGGCTGCCGAGGGATGCGACGAGGGCCTCGTACGGGAAGACGGCTGCGCGCGCGCCGCGGACCGCCAGCGCGCGCGCGAGCTCGTCGGTGTGCCATCCGGTGCGCGCGGCGAGGATGGCGACGAACATGGACTCAGCCGTCCTGGCCGGCGAGCGCGGTGAACCCGCCGGTGGCGAAGTTAGGCAAGTCGCCGGCAACGGCGCCGAATCCCGGCGTGGCCGTGCCGCGCGTGAGCGCTGCTTCCGAATCGAACCACAGCTCGGCCTTGCGATAGAAGGAGGGCTTGGAGCCGTCGAGGTTGCGGGGAAATTTCACGAGCACCGCGCGCGAGAATCCGATTTCCTTGGCGTGCTTGTTCACGAGCGGGAGGTGGCTGGCGGCGTAGTACTTCTCGAATGCCGCCGGGTCCTTCGGATGGTTGTAGATGACGACGACGCACCACATTGGGAACCTCGGGGAATGGGAATCGGGAATCGCGCGTGCGTTAGGCGCGCAGGGCGGTCACTGCATCAGTGATGTGCGCAGCACTTCGGGGTCCAATCTGCCGCCGTGGAACGTGCGTCCGGAGGTGTCGCTGGTGAGCCAGACTTCGCCCGGGCTGAAGAGCATTTTGTCGATCTTGTAGAAATCGCCGCCGTAGCGCTTGAAGGTGTCATAGAACGGTGTGCCGTAGTCGTGCGATGCGGAGGCGGGGAGTTGGCTGGCGAGCTGCGAGAGCTCATCGTCGTCGGCGCGAACGGTGAAGTGCGCCTGTCCGCCGTAGAGCACGCAGTCGTTGGTGCGGCCGATGGCGTGCAGGTCGTCCTGCGCCACGGGCGGGAGCGGGGCGACGCCGAT
>DAHUXU010000701.1 GCA_027307005.1 Gemmatimonadota bacterium | reverse complement strand
TGGGCATCGGGCGTCGCGCGCTCCTGCGCGGCCGCGTGATCGAGCTCGGACTGGATGGCGGTGATGTAGATGCCTAACCCGACTCGGATGAGGTCGATGTCGGCGACCGAGATGGTGATGTCGCCGCTGATCACGATGCCTTTGTCGAGCACGTGGTTCAACAGATCGCCCAGCACGAGGCGGTCGTCGCCTGAGAGCTCGAGCGCGTCGTCGCTCACGCGTCGTCGCGCACGAAATGGTAGGGCGGCCAGGGTCCGCTCAGCTCGACGCGAAAGCCGCGCGGCTCGAGGTCGGCCGCCAGGTCGTTGGCGCGCGCGCGAAACGCATCGGCGCCATCGCGCCGGATGAGGAAGGAGGCGTCGAGCACGGCGACGCCCATGGGCCGGGCGCCGGACGGCGCGGCCGGCAGGGCATCGCGCACGGCGCGTTCGCCGAGCGCGGCGAGCGCATCGAACGCATCGCGGGCGGCGTCGCCGCTCACGCGGCGGAGCTCGGCGCCGCGCAGCTCGTCGGCTTTCCGCTCGAGGAGGTACCGTTGTCCCGGCGCCGCGGCCCGGGCCCGGTGCTCAAGGTCGGCGATCGCGGGGCTCGTTTCCCCGAGCGCGGCGGCGGCGCGGTCGTCGAGACGGAACACGCGGACGGTCCACTCCTGACAGGGGGCGACGCGGTCGAGGAGCTCGCCTAACGATGCGTCGCGCTCTCGGAGCATGGCGCGCAGCGAGTCCGGCGACGCGAACAGCGTGAACATCGGGAACGGCACCACGCCGCCGGCTTCGCTCGCCCAACTGAGCACGGCGTCGTGGGCCACGGCGCGCGGTCCCACCCAACCGACGTCGCCGGCGCGCGACTCGGCCACATCCGAGGTGTAGACCGCCGGGTCGACGCGCGACACGAGCGCGGCCACCTGGCGGCCGGGATTCTGCTCGAGCGTCACCACCGTGTCGTCCAGGCCGCGGGGCGCGCGCGCGACCGGCGCGGCGGGGCGCACCACTCCGTAGGCGTACAGGATCGACGCGGTCAGCGGTCGTCCTCGTCGCGCTGCACGCGCACGGGACCGCCGGCGACGCCCAGGCCGAACTGCTCACGCCAGTAGCGGACGTCGCGCAGCTTCAGCATGATCTCCGCTTCACGGGCGAGATACGCGGCGTCGTCGATCTCGCCGCTCTCGAGGGCGAGCTGCAGCTCCATGAGCTCCTGTTTGATCGCCGTGTCGTCGGTCAGCTCCTCGCGCGCCGTGCGCTCCACCATCTTCAGCGACCACCGAACGCCGGCCACGGGTCCGGAGACGGGAAACGTCAGCAGCTTGGCGAGCAGCCCCATGCGTCCGTCAGTCCGCGCGCTCGAGCTTGAGCTTGATGTTGACGAAGTTGTACGGCGGCCACGGGCCGGTGTACTTGAACGTCAGCAGGCCTTCGTGACGGTGGCTCAGCTCGCGCACCTTCTCGTCGAACCGTTCGCTCGCCGAGCGCTCGACGAGGAAGGCGGCGTTCATGATCATGCGGTCGCCGATCGGTTTGCTGCTGCGGCTGGCGACGGACACCGGCCGCAGCGATTCGTGCACGTCCGACACGAACGCGTTGCCGGCTTCCTCGAGCGCCGACTCGACGAGGCGGCCGAACTGAACGCGCGCGAAATACGTGGAGCTCTGCGCGTTGTTCTCGATCTCTTCCTTGAGTCGGCCAATTTCCTCGTTGGTCCGCTCGAGCGTCGCGATCACCTGCTCGCGGTCCCACAACACCTTGAGACCGAACTCGATCTTGTCGCGCATCTTGTCCAGCACATCGCTGAAGGCCTGGTAGG
>DAHUXU010000683.1 GCA_027307005.1 Gemmatimonadota bacterium | reverse complement strand
GTCCGTGATGCCGAGGTCGATCGACAACGGCGTGATGCGCGCCTGCGAGCGCGTCTGAATGAGCACGCCCGGCGCGGCGTGGTACTCCTGGTACCATCGCGACCACGTATTCAAGAGCCCGAGACGGATGGTGCCGCTGGGAATGGTCGTCGCATCGTCGCCGTAGCTCAACACCGACTGCGCGCCGAGCGGAGCCGCTGCGACCATCGCCGTCGCCGCCAGGATCAGCGCAACGTGCCACCGCGGGACAGCGCGACGACGCGAGCGAGACGAAAAGCGGTGGCGAAGTGGTGCGTCAGTCAGTGACGGAGGGGCGTTGGGTGGACAGGCGGCGTGTGCGCGCAAGTCTGTCATTACACTCCAGGGTTGTCAACGTTCGGCGCGTTCGTCGCGAGCTGCCGCGGTCTCGTATATTGCACGCATCGCAACGCCTGTGCACGCCGCATGGGCGCTGATCACTTGCAATGCGTGGCGCGTGAATTCGACTCCCAAGTCCGTCGTTCCGTGGCAGCTGACAGGCAATCACTGGCTCACCCTGCCGTGCATCCATCCGGCCGACGGCGCGCTGCACGCGCTCGGCGTGCTGCATCGCGGGGCTCGCGCGGCGGTGGAGTTTGCCGGCGGCGCTGATTTTCTGTCGGGCGGCGGACCGCCGCTGTTCAAGCCATCGCTGCGCGTCGACGGTGTGGCGCGCGAGCTCGGCGAACAGGGGCTGGCGTGGGAGCGCGCCATGAATTGGCTGCCCACGTTCACGTGCTCGATCGACGGGCTCGTCATTCGCGGGACGTTGTTCGCGCCCTACGGCCGGGATGCCGACATCGCGGGCGCGGTGTACGCGTTTGCGCTGGAAAACCGAACGGCGCGCGAGCTCACCATCGATCTGGCGCTCGACGGCGTGCTCGGGCACCGGCAGCTGCGCGTGCGCACCGCGCGCCCAACGGACGACGCCCATCGCATCGCGCTCGGCGATGACGGCGTGGTAGTCCTCGAGGGCAGTGCCCAACCGGGGCTCGCGGCACTCGCCGTCGCCGCGGACGGCGAGAGCGTGACCGAAGTGCAGGGCGGCGACGCGCCGCGATTCGCCGTTCGCCGCGCGCTTCGCCTCGAGGCCGGCGGACGCACCGGCGCCGCGTTTTACATCGCCGCCGGTCCCGAGCGCGATGGCGCGGAAGCCACGGTGGCCGTGATGCGCCGCCGCGGCTGGAGCGAGCTGCTCACCATGACCCGCGATGCGCTGCAGGAGCTGGAGCAGACCGTTGGGCATGACGGGATCGACCGGATCATCAATCGCAATCTCCTGTTCGCATATTTCTACGGCGCCGGACGCGCGTTGGACGACGCGCACTTCTACTTCGTGCGCTCGAGAGCGCCGTGGAACGGGCGCGGCGTCACGACGCGCGACTGGGATGCGTTAGGCTGGACGCTTCCCGCGATTCAGTTGGCCGATGCGTCGCTGGCGCGCGAGCTGCTGCTGCGCGCCTGCGAGCTGCACGGCTATGCGCCGGGCAGCGGCGTGCATTATCTCGACGGCACGATGTTCGAGCCGGGCTTTTCGCTCGAGGGCGTCGCGTCGTTCGCCATCGCCACCGACCGGTACATCCGCGAGACCGGCGACGATCAGATCGTCGATGAGCCCGCTGTTGCCGACGCGCTCTATGCGTCCTGGGACGACCTGTCGGGGCGCCGCGACGAGCACGTTCCGCTCTACAGCACGGAAGTCACGCTCTCGGGCGCACCGGCCGGGCATCCCTTCACGCTGCACGGCAACGCCGTGGTGGCCCAGGCGCTCGACGTCCTCAAGCGCACGCTGGACGAGGAGAGCGCGCGCTCGGTGGAAGATCCCGAGGCTGTGCGCGCCGCGCTGCGACGCCATTTTTCGATCGAGCGCGAGGGCAAGGTGATGTTCGCGACATCGATCGATCTGTCGGGCAACTCCGGCATGGATGGCGATCCGAACGCGTCGCCGTACTGGCTGCCGCTCTACGATGCCGTGGAGCGCTTCGATTCGGTGTACCGGCGCACCGTGCGCGGGTTAGGCGCCGAACCGCACGCGCTGGCCGAGCAATGCGCGCGTT
>DAHUXU010000682.1 GCA_027307005.1 Gemmatimonadota bacterium | reverse complement strand
CCAGGCCTCGCGGTTGGGGCCGCACTGGGGCTAGTTCCGCTGGGGCAACAGCGGAACAGCGTGCCACATCGAGGAGGACTTCTCTCGCTGCAGACCATCGCACCTCACACTGACGCGTACCACTACGTGAGTTGAAAACGGTCTTCGCTCGAACTGGTGCGATCTATTTCGTCACGCCGCGCGCAGTGCTCGCGCGCTCACTCTGTCATGCCGGCCGGCTCACGGGTGCTGCCCGCCGGTGCGTCCCTCGTATCGGTGGTGTGACAAATCAAATCATTACACCCATCCAACATATCCTGCACAGCGCCTGAGCAATCGGCAACCCCTCACTGCTCGTTCTCTCGCTACGACTGATCCCAACCATCGGATCTCCCACGACGCGATCAGCCGTCCCTTGGCGGAGCAAGAAACTGAAGAGCACCGGAGAGCGTGTCAAGCAGGCCGCGCTCGCTTCCCCTGCCGCAATCGCACTCGCGACTGACCAGGCGCACAGATGACAACGCGGACGGATCCATGAGGACCCGCCCGCGCTCCCTTCCAGACCGGCCTTCGTCCGACCGGTTTTTTCCGCCCTTAGGACTGTCCGGCTCTGTCCGTCTCGTCCGGCCTTGTCCGCCTTTAGGACTGTCCGGCTCTGTCCGTCTTGTCCGGCCTTGTCCGCCTTTAGGACTTGTCCGGCTCTGTCCGTCTCGTCCGGACTTGTCCGCCTTTAAAAGAACAGCATGAATCCCGTTGCGCCCTGGTTCGACGTGTTCTGCGAGCCGGCGTACGACGCCGCACGCGCCCACGTGTACTCGAGCACCCAGCGGAGCGACTTCGTCCACTGGTACGTCAGCATGAGGTCCGCCGCGCGGTTGTACTTCACGAGCGGATCAGGATCGCCATCCAGAAAGGCCTTGTCGCCGTTACTCTCGTCGAGATGGCTCTCGCCCCAGCTTCCGCCGATCGTCCAGTGCGTGCCGGGCTGGCTGTACTGCACCTGACCAAGATAGCCCCACGACTTGCGCGCCTGGAGCGCCGGATCGATTGCGCTTCCATCCAACTGGCCGAACATCAACGTGGTTCCGATCCCGCTTCCGTAGTATCCGGATCCAACGAGAGAGAACCCATTGACGTCGATCTTTGCGCCGCCGCCGACGCCCGCCGAATTGATGCTCGGATTCGAATCGGGCGTCGAGACAGCTGAGAGCTTCGTGTTTTGCCACGTGCCGTTCACCCACAACATGACCTTGTCGGCGCTGGCCATCTGACCGCTCGAGCTGCTCGCGCCCATGTTGCCGGTCCAACTCAGCTCCGCTTCGACGCGCGGCAGCCGTGTGCCCTGATACGATGCATCACCAGCGGCTGCGCACGGGCTCGGTCCGCACACCACGCTCGGATCGAACAGTCCGATCGCGAACTGCGTCGGCCGGCCCGCCGGCGTGCTGTACGTGATCTGCGCGTTGAAGTTCGGATAGACGTACCCGAACCCGATGCGGCCCAACGTCGTGCCGCCCGCGCCTAACGTGCCGCCGCTGGCCCCCGTTCCGAACAACGTCATGTCGGTCAGGATGTTCTGCCGCTGGAACAGTCCCAGCTCGCGGCCGGCGAGAATGGTGCCCCACGAGCCGCCTAACGTGAGGTACACCTCGCGCATGTCGAGCTGCGCGCCGAAGTTGTCGTGCAGGCTGTTGCTGTTGATCTGCGGCGCGAATCCAAAATGCACCTTCAGATCGAGATCCCCTTCCTTGCCCGCGGCCTCGAAATTCGCGAAGCCCGGCAAGAGCCCGGTGCGAATGCGGGTCACGCGCTCCGGACCAACGAGACCACCGTCGATCGGACCGAGCGCGGAATCCACGCTTCCATTCGTGTACACGAGAAACGCATTGACGTTGCCCGTGAAGGTAAACGACCATCCGTTACTCATCTGCATCGTGAGACCCTGCGCCCGTGCCGTGCTAACGCCGGCCAGCATCAGGGCGATACACCAGAGTGCGGATCGTTTCATGGCTACTTCTCCCAGTCGAGTTTGAGTGTCCAACCAAACCGTGAAGAGCTCGCATCCACGGAATCGCTGAATCGTCGACCTACCTTTTTTTGCTCAAAGGCCCCGCCGCTGCGGGCGTAGCGGCGCGAAGAGAAATCACCTCTGTGGCCCCACCTCCCAATACGGTGAACGTGATCGTAGTGCCGTCACGGCCGTGGATCGCTATCGATCCTTCATCTGACGATTGATCGTGATCATCACGTCCACGATCGGAATCTCCCGATGGTCCACCCACCAGTAGAAGTCGTCGACTTGTGCCGCGTACACCGACGGCGCATACGAAAATCGAAGCTGCTTCTCGTCCGTGAGCCGCGTGATCGCACTGCTCGAGACCGCGCTGCTGTCGAGCGAGTCACCAGCCAAGGCCGCAAGTGCGCGAGCTTGCTCCGCCCCCGCCCCCGCGATGAATCCACTCAGGTACGCGTCCTTCTCCTTCGGGCCGTACGCCGCCCAATCGGCGCCGTTCAGCAGCGCCGCACGCCGCGGCTGCATCGCCGCCCCTTCAGTCCGACGACCCGCGGCAAACGCCCCCAGCACACAGATCAGCCCGCCGGTCAGGCCAACCGCCAATCGCCGCATCGCGTGACCTCCGTGACGGCCGCATCCACGTCGCGCCGGCGCGGGCCGGCATCGTTCGCCTCGCCCGCACCGGCCTGCTCCCCTCCGCTACTTCGACGACTTGGACGCCGCCCCCGGGAGGGTGAACACCATGACCGCATCGCCTAACGGATATCCCATTTGAAAGTTTCCGCCGCACGCCACCGCGATGTACTGCTTTCCATCCTGCATGTAGGTCACCGGCGGCGCATTGCACCCCGCGCCCGCCTGGAACATCCATAACTTCTTGCCGGTGCGCGCATCGAACGCGTTGAAGTGCCCGTTGCCCTCGCCGACGAACACCAGGTTCCCCGCCGTCGCCATCGCCCCGCCGATCATCGGCTGCTCCGTCTCCACCTGCCACGCGATCTTACCCGTATTCAGGTTCACCGCGCTGAACGTCCCGTACTGCCGCTCGCCGGGCACCGCCTTGAACGCCGAGCCCAACCAGAGCTTCCCCTTCTCGAACGGCGCGCTGTGCGTGATGTAATGCATCGGCTGCTCGATGCCTAACACGTACATGTAGCCTAACGTCGGATCCACCGCCGG
>DAHUXU010000576.1 GCA_027307005.1 Gemmatimonadota bacterium | reverse complement strand
GCCGTACAGCGTCGCTGCCGACGGGCCGCGGATCACTTCGACCTTGGCGATCTCCTCGGGGTCGATGTCGTTCCAGCGCGAGATGGAGCTCGAGCCGAACGCCTGGTTCACCGGGCCGGTCGCCTGGTCGTTGTCCATGCGCACGCCGTCCACGTAAATGAGCGGCGTCTGCGTGAGGTCGAAGCTCGAGATGCCGCGCACGCGGATCTTGGCGCCCGTGCCGACCTGGCCCGAGCCCTCGATGACGTCGACGTTAGGCGCGCGTCCGTTGAGCAGCTCCTGGAAGCTCTGGATCGGCGCGACTTCCTGAATGCGCGTCGCATCGATGGTGGTCACCGCGTTGCCGATCTCGCGCTTGGTCGCTGCGCCGGCGGTCGCGGTGACGACGACTTCATCGAGGCTCGTCGCGCGCGGCTCGAGCACGAAGGCGACGGTGGTGTCGCCGATGGTCACGGTCTTGGTTTGGGAGGCATAGCCGATACGACGCGCGATGACCGTCGCCGACGTGCCGGTAGCGCCGCGAAGGCGGAAGTGACCGTTGATGTCCGTCACCGCGCCGAGCGTGGTGCCCTGGACGAAAATCTGGGCGCCGGCGATCGGTTGATTGTTGGCTTTGTCGGTGACGGTCCCGGCGATGTTGCCCTGTTGCGCGAGGGCGGCGCCGGCCACGCCCAACTCGAGCGCGAGCGCCAGCGATGCCACGCGCGTGAGCAGGCCCGCCGCGGAGCGCATGCCGCCGAAGCGGTGTCGCGCGCGGCGTGGAACACACGGTGAAACAAGCATGGAAGAGGTCCTCCGAAGGGGAATCGGAAGGGGAGGCAGAGTGGTGCTGGTGTGCAATGCTGAATGCAATACGAGCGACAATGCGGGACAGGACAAGTGGTCGCAAACCTCCTGCGTGGGGTGATCGCTATCCGCCGTGTGGCGAGCGCCGACGATGGAACGTCGGCTAAAGTATCCCGTGTTACAAACCGCGCAAGATCACTCGCGACGCTGTCGCGTCCGAGAGATGAAAAAAAAGGCGCGATCATCTGTGACGATCGCGCCTTCCCTACACGGTTCTTGTCCCGCTCACGTACTCGCGATTACGGCTCCAGCAACCCCGCCGTCCCCTTGCGAATGTCACGCGCGCCGTGCGCGACACCCGTCCCAACCGCGACACCAAACAGCAACGCCGCTCCAATTCCCACCGCCGGCAACAACCACACGACCGGTGCCGCGACCAGCGCCGCAACGATTCCCGAGATGTATGGGGTGATCCGGCGCTGCGCCGCGTCCACGTAGCGCAGCCGCGTGCGCACAAAATGCCGACTGTTCACGTAGCCGATCACCACAGCGGCGCCGGTTAACGCCAAACCTAAGATGCCAAGCATGTCGCACCTCCTCTGGCATCTCTACGCGGCGCGCGAGCGCCAGGTTTCCCGCGCCGCCGACTATTTCTTCACCATGATCGTCCAATCGCCCCGTCCCTTGAGCGAGATGTACTCGCCGTTGGGACCGAGCAACGACTCACGATCGCTCCGAAGCACGCCGCGCGCAACGAACCGCCCCTCGCGATCCTTCACGAGGATCTCGCAGCCGGGTTCGAGCTCGGCGAGCTGCCACTCCAACTCCGATTTCATCGTGTCTCCCTTCGCCGCGTCGCCGCTAGGAATTTCCGCCACCACTACCTCACCAAGGCAGACGACGCCCGCAACCGGGGGTTAACCGCCACCGGAGCCCTTGGGCACAAATACTTCCCAATGCGGAGCCCGCCACCTGGCGATTGCTCGGCGCGAGAGCCGGGCGTCCATCTCGTGGCGGAGCGATGCGCGCCCCGCCGGTCGCGGGCCTAGTCCTTTGTCAGCACACGACATGTACTTCCGCTGGATCGCAACCGCAGCCGCAACCGTGGTGCTGTCGGCGGTGCTCAGCGTCGCCGCGACGCGAGCGCGCGAGGCCGCCGACTTGCCGCCGGAGGCCCGCGTGCTGCCGGTGACCGGCGGCGCGCGCCTGACGCCGCACGCAACACCGCCCGTCGTGGAACTCGGCGACACCATGCTCGGGGCAAGCGGTGCGCTCCGCGCGCACTTCGCATCGCGCGCCGAGGTCGCTGCACTGTCGTTGGGCGACACGGCGCCGTCGGTCGAAGCATGGCCCGTCCCCGGGGGCGTCGACGGACGTCCGTTCACCTTTCTCCCCACCCGTCCATTCCACTCGAAGCTCGGCTCGTGGATCGACAACTATCTGGTGGGATACTGGCCGGCCGAGCGTCGACGCATCCGGCAGAGCGCGTACGCCAATCCAGAAGATTTCATCGAGGTGACGCCGGCCAACGAGGACACGTTCGTCTCCGAGCATTTTCGTCTGCGCGACTTCATCACGCACGATCAACCGCGAGTGTGGCCCAAATACGTGGTGCTGCGTGAGGCACTCCTCGACAAGCTCGAGCTGGTGCTGCAGGACCTGGCGCATCACGGCATCGACACGTCGCACGTGATCGTGTTGTCCGGATTCCGGACCCCGGCGTACAATCTAGCGCTCGGCGACGCCAGCGGACGCGCGCGCGAGAGCCGTCACCAGTACGGCGACGCTGCCGACATCATCATCGATGCGAACTGGGACGGGCACATGGACGATCTGAATCTC
>DAHUXU010000659.1 GCA_027307005.1 Gemmatimonadota bacterium | reverse complement strand
GTCCGTGCTCACCGATCTCGTCGCCGCGCTGGACGCGGGCCAACTCAAGGTGGTGGATCTCACGCAGCCGCTCGGTCCCGAGACACCGGTGATCGGGCTGCCGCCGATCTTCGCGTCGTCGCCCGGCGTGGCGATGGAAGTCATCTCGCGCTACGACGACCGCGGGCCGGCGTGGTACTGGAACGCCATTCGGTTAGGCGAGCACACGGGCACGCACTTCGATGCGCCGGTGCACTGGATCACGGGCAGGGACCTTCCCGACAACCGCTGCGACACCATTCCGGCGCGCCGGTTCATCGGCCCGGCGTGCGTGATCGATGTGACCGCCGAGGTGGAGCGGAACGAGGACTTCCTCCTCATGCCGGACCAGGTCGTGGCCTGGGAGAAGGAGCACGGCCGCATTCCGCGCGGCGCATGGGTGCTGCTGCGCACCGGCTGGAGCACGCGCACGGAGTCGGAAAAATTCCTCAACGTGAAATCGGATGGCCCGCACAGCCCGGGCTTTCATCAGAGCACGTCCGAGCTGCTGGCCACGGACCGCGATGTGTTAGGCGTGGGCGTCGAGACCGTCGGCACCGACGCGGGGCAGGCGGGCACCTTCCAGCCGCCGTTTCCGAACCATTCGACGATGCACGGCAACGGCAAGTTCGGCTTGGCGAGTCTCTGCCGTCTGGACCAATTGCCGCCGACGGGCGCGGTGGTCATCGCGGCGCCGCTCAAGCTCGTCAACGGCAGCGGGAGTCCGCTTCGGGTGCTGGCGATCGCACCGGCGACGTAGCGGCCAGTGCATCGCCTGGCGGCGCATGACCAACTGAGCGCGCCGCTCGTGGCGGTGCTCTCGAACGAATTCTGGCGACAGAAATTTCACGCGCTGCCGTCCGTCGCTGGACGTACGGTGGACATCGACGGGACGCCGACGACGTGCGCCTTCGGCGGGCTCGCGCTGGAGAGCGAGCCGGTAGACCCGAGACTGTAGCGGCGACTGACCTCCGCATGAGACCTGCGCGCTTGCCGATCGATCCGACTGGCATCACTGTGTGTTGATGCGCGGTAGACACGCGTGCGCATCTCGACTCGGTTGGGTGCTCATCTCTGGCCTGATCGCGCTGTTCCTCGCCGGCCCTGCGCGGGCATGCACGCAGGCCGTTGCCTACTCGGCCCGGCACGATACCCTGCGCTACGCCATCGACAATCCGTATCGCATGTACTGGCTGCACGGCGCCGATACGGTGGGGCCCGAGCGCCACGAGGAGAGCGTCGAATCACACGTCTGGGGCGGCACCGCAGCCCAGCCCGAGGTGACCGTCCGCAACCAGCTGCTCGATGTCAGCCGCCGCCTGCAGCGCCACACGTTCGCCATCGCGCCTAACGGACGCGTGCGTACGATCGATCGCCAGCCGCCGGCCGCGTCACAGGCGGTCGATGCGCTGTTGCAGCTGCCGCCGACCGCGCTTCGCGCCGGCGCAACCTGGACCGATACGCTCCGCGTGAGCGGACGCGACGCGGCCGGGCCCGACCTGTACGAGGTGGTGCGCCGCTACCGGGTGCAGCGCATGCTGGACACGTTAGGCGGGCACGACGTCGCCGATGTCGAGGCGCATGGATCCGTCAGGTACCGCTACGGCTTCGTGGCCAACACCGCGACGGGCAAGGTGGCCTGGGTCGATCTCACGGGTCCCGATAGCGAGCGATATCTGTTCGACACCAGCTCCGGCCGCTTGCTGGCGCGGCGATGGGACATGCACCTCTCCGGCCACGGTGTCGCGCCGGATGCCCCGGACACCGTGCCCGCGGGCCTCGAATCCAGCGAAGTATCGACCGTGTCCGACTCGCCGCTCACCCGCTTCCTTCTCGATCCGCTGCCGGGCACCGACACATCGATCACCTTTGCGATGCAGAACAAGACGATCATCCTGCTGCACACCACGGCGCGCAGCTGCAAGGAGATCACGGCATCGTTGACGCGCAACGATGGGATGGTCGGCATTGCCTCGGTGGATGTGGACAGCTCGCGCGTCACCGGCTATCGCGCGACCTGGTCGGACCGGAACGGCCTGGCGCGGCAGGCCGTCAACGTGCGCCGCGACTCGCTGCTGCTCGTTAGGCAGGGACAGCGCGATACGTCGGTGGCGATCCCGGCCGACACGGCGTGGGCCGTCGCCGACTATGCCATGGATGAGCTCCTGGCGCCGGTGCTGCTCGCGCTGCCGCGCGACGGCAAGCCGCATCCGATCGCGATCTTCCGGCCGTATCTCGCTCGCTGGGACACCGGCGCGGCTGCAGCCCGCGCGCGCGGCGGGTTCGTGGACGTCGCGCTCGACTTGTCGGAGAGCGACAATCAGGAGACGCTCGTGTTCACGACCGACGGCGATTGCCTCTTTGCCGACAACGCGTGGCCAAGCGGTTCGCGGCGCGTCCCATCGGATGCGAAACGATTCGCGCGCATGCAAGCCGCGCTGGCGGTGTTCGGCCGCTGATGTGCGTTAGGCGTGCACGCCGGCGTCACCGACCGACGCGCGCCGGCGACGCGAGCGCCTGCGCGATCGCGATCTGCACCAGCGGCTCCATCACACGATACCCGGCCAGCGTCGGATGGACGCCGTCTGCCGTGAAGTCGCGCTTCAGACCGCCCCGTCCGTCCGCCATCGCGGCGTAATATTCGACGAACACGAGGTGGTGATCGAGTGCGTACTGCCGGATCATTGTATTGAGCGCGACGATCTTCGGCGCCGGCTCGAGCTCGGGGCGCCAGCGAAACGATGAGGCCGGCAGCACGGAGCTCAGCACGACCGTGATTCCGTTAGCCCTCGCCAGCTCGGCCATCGACACGATGTTCCCGAAGATCGTGCCCAACGTGGTCGGCCCGGTGTTCTCGGCGATGTCGTTGACGCCGCCGAGGATGACGACGACTGCGGGATGCAGGTCGATCACGTCCTGCCGAAAGCGCACGAGCATCTGCGGTGTCGTCTGCCCGCTGATGCCGCGATCGACGTAAGGCCGTCCGGCGAAGAAGGCGCTGTCCAGCATCGCCCATTGTTCGGTGATCGAGTTGCCCATGAAAACGATGCGCTGCTCGCCCGGCCCTGGCGGGCCGAGCCGCAAATTGTCGTCGCGGTATCGCTGCATGTCGGCCCAGTCGGTACGCAAGCGCTCGTCTTCAGCCGAGATGTGCGTGGGAGACTGCGCGGCGAGGGAGCTCGAGAGCACCATGGCGATGAGGACTAACGATGAGCGCACGAGCGAGGAACGTGGAGAGTCACGAGATATCGTTGGGCATGCGGTATATGGTACCACCGGGCACTAACGAGCGCGAGCCGGGGGGGTGTGAGGAGCGGCTCGACCGTGTGGTCAAGAATTCGGTGGCCTCACGACGCGCATCCCGGCGGGTTCCTCGACGCGCCACCTCCAGGAGCGCACGATACGCGGCGGCCGCGGCGGCTCCGTCGCCCATGGCGCGCGCGGCTCGCGCTTCGCCTAACAAGCTGTTGAATCGCCGCGGGTACAACTCGAGCGACCGGCGATACGCTCCGATGGCGTCTGCCGGCCGCCGCTGTTCCATGAACAGGTCTCCGAGCAATTCGTACGCGGGCAGGGTCGGGCCCGGCGTCACCGCGTGCTTGGGAGTCGACGACTCGAGCGCTCCCGCCGCTTGCATCAAGGTCACGCTGCTGTCTTCGTGCCCCTCGGCGTGCGAAATCCAGGCGCTCAGCTCCAGGCGCAGCAGGCGGATATTCCGGGCGAACAGATCCTCGCCACTGCGGGACGTCGCGTCCTCGAGCTGCGCGAGCCGTGCGACCGCAGTACGCGCCGCATCGAGCCGACCGATGTGCGCTTCGCCTAACCCGCGTGCGAAGTGCGAGACGGCCTCCGGCCAGGCGAACCGATCCCAAGCCACGATCGCAGGTTGCCCGGGAGCAATGGACGCGGCTGCCTGCCAATCGCGCCGCTCGAGCGCATAGCGAGCTTGTGTGGATGCGAGGTGAAACGCCGTCTTGAATGTCGGCTCCAGGCGCGCAGTCGCACGGAGCTGCCGAACCTCGCGCGCCGCCGACTCGTCGGCTCCCTCTTGCAGATAGGCATAGACGAGATATTCGACGGCGTGCGGATACTCGTCCGAAATGAACTCGCCGTGGTCACCGGCGGATTGTCGCCGCGCGGCCGCTTTGGCGCGCAGGTTTCCTGCAATCACACGGTCCCAATCGCCGAGTCGCGTATAGATGTGCGTCGGCATATGCAGTGCATGGGCATTGTCGGGAGCGATTGCGGCGTATTTCGCCGTGATGTCCAGGGACTCGTGTTCCCGGCCCGGGGTGTCGTCGGCGTGAATCAGGTAGTGCATCGCGCCGGGGTGATCGGGATTGCGGGCGTACACGCGCAGCAGAATGGCAGCGGCGCTGTCGGCGTTCGTGGGCGACGATGCATTCGCCGGCGCAGCTGCCAGCAGCGCCAGAGCATAGAACGCTGCTGCCTCCGCGTCTCCAGGATACGCGACGAACGTCTCGTGCGCCGCGGCTTCCCAGTGCGCGATACGATCCCAATAGTTAGGCGATGACGGGTCGGCGAAAAACGCGGCCGCCGATCTGACGAACGAGCGCTCGCGCTCCGTCGCGGGCTCGAGCGAGTCGGCCCGCTGGACTTCGTCCCAGCCTCGTTGCAGCTCGGCCGCTTGCGGACGCGTCGGCCAGAGCGGTTGGAACAGCGTCATCGCGATTCCCCAATGCGCCATCGCGCACTGGCGATCGATCAGGGCGACGCGACCAAAGGCCTGCCGGGCCTCCACATACGTCATGTTGTGCAGCAGTGTAACGGCGATGTTGAACTCCCGTTGGGCAGGCGTCGAGCAGCTGATCGGGAAGTCGACGGAACCGAGGCGATGTGCGTGGTGGTGCGCGCCGGCTTGAGCGGCGACAACGGAACACGAGAGAAGTGCAGCGGCGGCTCCACCGATCACTCGCACGCGACGCTGCCTGGCGCCGGGACGGCGGCGGAAAGCGGTGATCCCGGAGTTGCACCTGTCTTCCGACGTGTGCCGGACGTCGATACCGAACGCGCGCGACATTGCCTAACGTTCAGAGGTGAGGCGAACATGCGAGCCGCCGACGGTCACGTCGAGCGCGATGCGTCGGGGCCCTTCGCAAAGAGTAGGACTCCCGACGGGCCGGCGCAATGTCGCAGGCGCGCGTCGCGCACGATACAATACGGCATGCCCAGCGAACTACACAGGTTTCCGTCGCTCGTCACCGTCGCGTGGCTCGCGCAGCGCATCGCGAGGCCCGGGGTGCGGCCCGTGGATGCGTCGTGGTATTTGGCGAGCGCGCAGCGCGATCCTCGAGCGGAATATGAAACCGCGCACATCCCGGGCGCGGTGTTCTTCGACCTCGATGCGTCGAGCGATCAGTCGACGTCGCTCCCGCACATGCTGCCGGCGTCAGAGGAATTTGCGGCGCGCATGAGCGCCCTCGGCGTGTCGGACAGCGACGAAATCGTGGTGTACGATGGATCGGGCGTGAATCTGAGCGCGCCGCGCGTGTGGTGGATGTTTCGTGTGTTCGGCCACCGTGCAACCGCGGTGCTCGACGGCTGCTTCGGCGCTTGGCGCGCGGCCGGACTTCCGGTGGAGTCGGGCGTGGTCACGCCGCCGCCCGGCACGTTCACGGCGCATCTCGATGCATCGCGCGTGCGCGATCTCTCGGCCATGCGCGCCAACGTCGACACGCGGCGCGAGCAGATGATCGACGCCCGATCGAGCGGCCGCTTTACCGCCGAGCAACAGGAACCGCGGCCGGGGTTGCGCGGCGGACACATTCCGGGAAGCCGCAGCCTGCCGTACACGGATCTCGTGGCGCCTAACGGAGCGGTCCGGCCGCGCGACGAGTTGCGCGCGATGTTCGACGCCGCCGGCGTGGACCTCGAGCGCCCGATCGTCGCCAGCTGCGGGTCCGGCGTCACCGCCTGCTGTCTCGTCCTCGCCCTCGACCTGCTCGGCGCACCAAATGTATCGGTATACGATGGAAGTTGGACCGAGTGGGGCGGCCTGACGGACACGCCCATCGAAACGGGTCCAGCACGCACATACTAGAGCTGACGCCGCACTTCGGCGCGCTCACGGCGATCGACGCAACGACGGGGCACGTGCTCTGGCAGTTGGGCGGCGCCCAGTCGACGCTCGCGCTCTCCGGCGACGCGTTGGGCGGCACCGGCGGCCAGCACTCGGTGCGCGTTTCGGCGTCCGGCACCGTGCTGGTCTACGATAACGGGACTAACCATACGCCGCCGCAGAGTCGCATGGTGGAATACGCCATCGACACGGCGCACGGAGTTGCCCGCCTCACGCGGCAGTACCTGCACCCCGACGGGGGCCTCTACACGACCTTCATGGGTTCGGTGAGCCCGCTGGAGAATGGTGGCGTACTCATCGGGTGGAGCACGGCGGCGACGATTACCGAGATCGACAAGAACAGCACCCTGGTCTGGGAGGGCGTGCTCCAGTTAGACGGCCAATCCCAACAATTCTATCGCGCTGTGCCGCTCGGGTCGCTCTACCACTATCGACAGCCCTGACGCCATGGGCGTATCATCTCCGGCACACTCCATCGCCGCCGCGCGCGAGGTGGCGACCCACGACTCCGGAGACCATGCCGCACTCGACCGTACAGATCATCACGCACGACGGCTCCTGCCCAACGCACGTGTTCACGCCCGCCGGCGACGGACCGTGGCCGGGCGTGCTCTTGTTCATGGATGGCATCGGGATCCGGCCCGCGCTCTTCGAGATGGCGGAGCGTCTTGCGTCCGCCGGCTACTACGTCGCGATGCCGGACCTCTTCTACCGCATCGGCCCGACCAGTTACGATGCGAAGAAAGCGTTCACCGACCCGGCCCAACGCAACGATCTGATGACTCGCGCACTGCCATCGGCGAGCATCGCGAACGTGATGCGCGACACGAACGCATTCCTGACGCACCTGGAGGGCGAGCCGCATGTGCGCGGCTCGGCGTTCGGGGTCACGGGCTACTGCATGGGTGGGCGGCTGGCGTTGTCGGCGGCCGGTACGTATCCGGAGCGATTCGCCGCTGCCGCGTCGTATCACGGCTCGAGCCTGGCGACGGATGCGCCCGACAGTCCGCATCTGCTCGCGCCGCGAATGCGGGCGTGGATCTACGTGGCCGGCGCGATCGAGGATCGGAACTTCGATGATGCGCAGAAGCAGCGGCTCGATGACGCGCTCACTCGGGCCGGCGTCCGGCACACCGTCGAGACGTACAACGCGCGCCACGGTTGGGTGCCGTCCGACACCCCGGTCCACGATCCGGTGGAGACGGAACACCACTGGCGCACGCTGTTGGATCTTTTTGCGCGCACGCTCTCCTAACGGACACGGGAGGGGCCGTCGAGCGGTCAGTCCGAGCGAAGCGCCTGCGCGGGATCGATTGATGTGGCCCGGTGCGCCGGCAGATACGCCGCGGCCATGGCCACGATGCACAGGACCGCGCAGGCGACGCCTAACGAGAGCGGGTCGCTCGCCGAGACTTGAAAGAGCAGTGCGGTGATGAGTTTCGAGCTGAGGAGCGCTATCGTTAGGCCGGCGCCGAGTCCGAGCGCGGCGATGATCGCCGCACGGGTGATCACGTCGCGTCGCACGCGCTCGGGCGTGGCGCCGAGCGCGATGCGGATGCCCAACTCGCGTGTCTGGTCGCGGACCATCGAGGCCATCACGCCGAAGAGGCCGATGGCCGCCAGCAGCAGGGCGACCAGGCTGAAGCCGGACATGAGGAGCGTGTCGACGCGCGGCTGGGCGAGCGGCCGGTCGAGAATCTCATCCATCGTGCGCGGAGCATTGAGCGCGAGCGAGGGGTCCACGTCACGTACGGCGGTGCGCAGCGCCGGGAGCAGCGAGCCTAACGGAACGCTGCTGCGGATCGCGACGTAGCCTTGCCAGTACGATTGCAACGATGGCAGGTACACCATCGGCGACGCCTCGCGCAGCGTGCGCAGGTGCGTGTCGTGGGCGACGCCGACCACCGTGCGCCACCCGTCCGCGCCGACGATGCCGCCCTTGCCGGGAACGCGGAGGCGTCTGCCGATCGGATTCTGCCCGGGCCACAACGTGCGGGCGGCGGACTCGTTCACGATGGCGACGAGCGCCGACGTGGCTCGATCATCCTCGGCGAACGAGCGGCCGCGGTCGATGTGCACTCCGAACGTCTTGAAGTATTCGGCCCCGCCCATCTCGGTCGGAATAACGGGGAGCCGCGCGGTGTCGGTCATCGACGGATCGTCGGTCTGAAACCGGACTTGCCAGATGCCGTTGCCGAG
>DAHUXU010000656.1 GCA_027307005.1 Gemmatimonadota bacterium | reverse complement strand
CGCGCGCCAGGTGCGCACGCGTGGTCCCGCGGGTGAGCCCGACGATGGTTCCCCGCGCACCCGGCTCCCAGTGCGGAGCGCCGAGTCCAACCAGCGCCGGCACGAAGTAGACGCCGCCCGTGGAGTCGACCAGCGCGGCGAGGCGCTCGGTGTCGGCCGCTCGCTCCACGATGCCTAACCCATCGCGCAACCATTGAATCGCGGCGCCGGCGATGAAGATCGCGCCCTCGAGCGCGTAGGCAGCCCTGCCCGTCTCGTCGCACGCCACCGTCGCCAGCAGTCCGTCCCCGGCCGCCGCGCGCTGCCGGCCCGTGTTGAGCAGCAAGAACGCTCCGGTGCCGTACGTGTTCTTCCCTTCCCCGGCGCGCCAGCATCCCTGTCCGTAGAGCGCGGCTTGCTGATCCCCCGCCACCCCGTGAATCGGCATCTCGGCGCCGAAATGCTCGCGCGCTGCGATGCCGAACGATGCGCTCGACGCCCTCACCTCGGGCAGGATGCTCCGCGGCACGCCAAACAGCCTGCAGAGCTCGTCGCTCCAGTCGAGGCTGCCGATATCGTAGAGCATGGTTCGCGACGCATTCGTCGGATCCGTCGCGTGCACCGAGCCGCCCGTGAGATTCCAGATGAGCCACGTGTCCACGGTTCCGGCGATCAGCTCGCCGCGGTCGGCGCGTTTCGCGATCGCCTCGTGCGACAACAGCCATTCGATTTTGGTGGCCGAGAAATACGGATCGAGCACCAGACCGGTGCGCGCCGCGATCGCGTCGGACTCGTCGGCGAGCTCGGCGCAGCGCGCCGCCGTACGCCGATCTTGCCACACGATCGCGCGGCCCACCGGCTCGCCCGTCGTCCGATCCCACATCACGACCGTTTCGCGCTGATTGGTGATGCCGATGGCGTCGGGCATCGCCTTCGCCTGCGCGATCGCGTCGCGGCCTGCCGCAAGCGTGCACGCAACGAGGTCGCGGGCGTCGTGCTCCACCCAGCCCGGCTGGGGAAAGTGCTGCGGAATCTCCCGGTAGCCGCGCCCAACGATGCGTCCGGTGGCATCGATGACGAGACACGTCGAGCCCGTGGTGCCCTGGTCGATCGCGAGGACGTGCTTCACGGGACAAACCGATACGGCGGATAGTGAATGGCGCGATCGCTGATGATCGCGGTCACGAGGTCGGCCGGCGTCACGTCGAAGGCGGGGTTGTCGACCGGCACGTCGTTAGGCACGATGGCCTGGCCGTTGATGCGGGCCACTTCCGCGCGGCCCCGCTGCTCGATGGGAATCGCGCTGCCGTCGGGGATGGCCGGATCGAACGTCGATGTCGGCGCGGCGACGTAGAACGGGATCCCGTGGTACCGCGCCTGGAGCGCCAGCGCGTACGTGCCGATCTTGTTCGCGACGTCGCCGTTGGCGGCGATGCGGTCGGCGCCGACGATGACGAGGTCCACGCGGCGCGCGCGCATCGCCGACGCGGCGGCGCTATCGGTGATGACGCGAACCGGCACGCCGGCGCGCGACAATTCCCACGCCGTCAAGCGCGCACCCTGGAGCAACGGGCGCGTTTCGCAGGCGAGCACCGAGACCTGGCGCCCGTGCTCCGCGGCCACGTACACCGGCGCGAGCGCGGTTCCGATGCCGGTGGTGGCGAGCGCGCCGGCGTTGCAGTGCGTGAGGACGCGGGCGCCATCACCGAGCAGCTGCTCGCCTAACGAGCCGATGCGCCGGCACATCGCCGCGTCGTCGGCCAGGAGCGCGTCGGCCACGGCGCGCATCGCGCGCAGCGCCTCGCGTCCCGAGGCATGCGGCTCCTTCGCCGCCGCCGCGACCGTGTTCACGGCCCACGCCAGATTCGCCGCTGTCGGCCGGGTGGCGATGATCCGCTGCGCGTGAACCGCGATGCGTGCACGCAGGCGCTCGGTCGCCGGGTCATCGAACGAGGCCAGCGAGACCACCAGGCCCATGGCGCCGGCGATGCCGATGGCCGGAGCGCCGCGGACGGCAAGCGAGGATATGGCCGCGCACACATCGTCGAGCGACCTGAGATCGCGCTCGATGTACCGCTCCGGCAATGCCGTCTGATCGATGATGCGAACGGCATTGCAGTCCGGCGACCAACGGACGGCCTGGATGGGTTGCACCGGCGTAAACGTACCAGCGGATCGCCAGAGGCGGAACAGTCGAGTATGGGTCGTCTCGAGCCGGACTCGGGCCGCGATGGTTTCGAGACGGCGGCGACGCGTCGCCGGACCCGACTCGCGCGTTACATTTCGGCTCGCGCGCCTCGTGCCCCGACGCTCAGCCGCGTTCCCTCAGCGCCCGTCGACCATGCCCT
>DAHUXU010000639.1 GCA_027307005.1 Gemmatimonadota bacterium | reverse complement strand
CGTGGAGCAGCATGGCGTCGGTCACCGCCGCGGGCGGAGCGCCGGCGGCCGGCGGCGCGCCGGGCCCGGCCGCTGCGGCGGACGGTGCAGCGTTAGGCGAAACGAACGCGCCGCGGCCGCCGTCGATCGCCACGCGTGGTTCGGAGCACAACATGTCGCGCGACGCCGCGCCGGCCAGCACCGGACCGTACGATTCGGTCGGCGAGCGCGTCGGCCCGGTGAGCGGCGGCAGCCGCGGCACCGTATCCGGCAGGATGTCGTACAACACGATCGATCGGCCGATGCGCGCGGTGGGCGTATGCTCGCGCAGCCACGTGAAGCACGACAGGTAGTCTCCCTGCAGGTACGTCTGACTGACGGCCACCCATCCGGACGCCGGCGCCTGTCCGCCTAACCGGACGGTGTCGGCGAGGTTCACTGAGCCGATCGGCGCCGAACCAAAGTAGAACAGCGTCACCGCGTGCACCTGTCGCGCGTGCAGCGTGTCCGCGAGGCGGTCGAGATCCTGTCCCCAGTCCAGATTGCTGTCGACGAGAATGCGCTCGGGGTGCCGCCCCGCCAGCGCGTTGAAGTCGGCAAGAAATTCCGGGTAGGCGATGACGGCCTGGGCCGTCTCCCATATAATGAGTGCGGCCAACACGCCGCGCACGATCGGCCGCGCCGGGACGCGCTCCCAGAGCGAGACGACCGCGCCGGCCGCCGGAATCGCCAGCAACGGATAGATCGTGAGGAGATGACGGACGCCGATGTCGATGTGCGAGATCATCGCCACGAGCATCACGGCGGCCGCGCCGCAGAGTGGCGCCAGCACGCGCCAATCCGTGCGCCGCGCCGAGCCCACCACCCACCAGATGCCTAACGCACCGAGCGACAACAACGCCAGCGGCGTTTTCACCGCCAGCGCGATCCACCAGTACCACCACCAGCCGTGCGTGCCCACACGGCCCAGCAGGTACGACGTGTGGCCTTCGCGGTTGTGTTGGGCGAGCGCGCGAAGGCCGGTGAGGAGCTCCGGCGCCGGCAGCAGCATCCGGCCGCCCAACGCACGCCGGGTGTGAAACCGGTAGACCGCCCACACCAGCAGCCCGACGAGCACCGCGGCGCCCACCACCATCGGGGCCAATCGCTTCACATCGGCCCATGCGATGCGGCGCGGCGCTCCGCCATCGCGCGGCGCCGGGATCGCCCACCACGCGCACACGATGAGCGCCGCCGCCACGGCGAAGAAGGGAAGGCTCGAGAATTTGGTCGCGATGGTCGCGGCGCCGGCGACGGCGAACACGACGGTCCGCCGCGCATCCGGCCGCTCGAGAAATCGCGTGAACGCCCACAACGCCGCCACGAGCGTTCCCGTGAGCGGGAGATCATTCGTCGCGAACCCGGCGTGCGCGAGCAGCTGCGGTGTCGTCGACACGAGCAGCGTCGCGATCACCGCCGCCGCATCGCCGAACAGCGACCGCGTCCATCCCCAGGTCACGGCCAGCAGCAGGAAGAAGAACGGCAGCACGCCCAGTCGCGCCAAAAGCAGCGTGCGCGCGTACGGGCCGCTGCCTAACAGAATCGCGTTGCCCTCGGACCACATCGTCGGTTGACCGTGCGCGGTCGCGCCGGCGAGGCGCGGGCCGAGCGCGATCAAGATGCGCGCGAGCGGCGGGTGCTGTGGGTCGTAATCGTACGCGCCGCGGACAAGCCACTGCATGCCGGCCGCGAGGTGCGCGGGCTCGTCCCACGTCTGGCCGAAATGCGCCGCCGCCGTCACGACGGCTAACGACGCGACGATCGCGATGGCCAGCGCCGCGGCGCCCGACCGGCGCGGTCGCGAGCTGCGCGGCGGCGTTGCGCCGATCTGCGGGGCCGGCTCGGTGGTCAGCGTCGACACGAGGAAGTACGAGGTAGGATCACGCGCGGCACCTGAAAGGACGACCCGCATGCCACGCGTGTAATGCCGCTCACCGCGCGAAGACCTCGTCGACCGGCGTGATGCACACGTCGCCTTCCGCGAGACCCAGCGGCTGCGCGCCGATCGCCGTGTCCTCGGCCAGCACCTCGGCGGGTTTTGGCGCATCGTAGGTGAGCGTCGCCGGCTCGTCTGACAGCAGCGCCTCGCGGAGCGACCTGGCATCCGGCGCGATCATCACGACCTCGAGATCGCGCGCCGACAGGTGGCGGCGGATGGCGGCATTGACGGCTGCGGCGTCGAGGCCGCGCAGGCGCTCGCGCATGTCGGTGGTAAAATCGCCGGTGCCGTGCCAGCGCGCATCGAGCGCATAGCCGAGGCGGTGGTCCTGGGTCGCGGTCAACAGCGGCAAGCTCTTCGTTAAATAGTCGCGAGTTGATACGAATTGATCGTCCGTGAGTCCCTCGGCGATCAGCCGGCGCAGCTCGTGGAGCGCGATTTTGAGCGTCATGACCGCCGTTTCCGGTGGCACCGGCCGGATCCAGATTTCGAACAACTGATGATGGCGCGGGCGGTTGGCGTCGGGGAAGAACTGGAACATGCCGCCCGGGAACGCTTCGATGTACGCGTAGTCGCCGTAGGTGAGGCCGCGGATTTCGCGGATGCGCTGATACAGGTGCGACACGGAGGACCGATGCTCGCCTAACCAGGTTCGTGCGAGCCACAGCGCCGCAAAGTCGCGGTGCGCCCGCGTGACCGCGATGGGGTGGCCGAGGGAGATGGCGATGGCGCGCGTTTCCTTTTGGATGATCTCGATGCGCATGCCCGAGCGTCTCGCCACATTGGCCGTGGGCGCGGGTGCAGGCGCGCCGGCCGGCAGCGTCGCGACCGCCGTTCGAACGCGCGACAGGAGCGCCGGCGGCACGTCGCCCGCTGCGCCGATGGTGAGCGCCGACTGGACATAGTGCCGGGCGATGAACGCCTGCAGATCCTCGAGCGTGATGGCGGCGAGCCCTGCCTCAGTGCCCAACACCGGGTGCGCGAGGCGGGTGCCCGCGAAGACGTTCCACTGCAGTCGTTCTTTGCCCAACTCTTCTTCGTTGTTCGAGCGCAGGTCCTGCAGCAGCGCGTTCCGTTGGGCATCGCGCAGGCGGGCGAAATCCTCCTCGCGCAGCCCCGGGGCGGTGAGCAGCGGCAGCACGAGGTCGGCGAACGGGCGCCACGTTTCGCGGTGGACGCGCGCCGTGAAGGTCGTGGCTTCCTTGTCCACCTGCGCGGTGAACGTGGCCGCCATCGGGAACAGCGCCTCTCGCACATCCTCGGCTCGTCGCTCTCGCGAACCGCCCTCGGCGATCATCGATGCGGCAAGGGCAGCCAGCCCTTCCTTGCCTTCGGGATCGTGTGCGGATCCCACGCCGAACATCAGCTTGATGTCGAGCGACGGATGCGGCGTCGGTTGCGTGAGGATGTCCAACGGCTTGCGACGCGGCCGTGCCGCCACGCGCTCGATCGACGGCGGATGCGCGATCGCGTCCGGCAGCGACTGATGGGAGAGCGTCGTCAGTACGAGCAACGCATCGGTGAACACCGAACGAGCCGCCTCGCGCACGTCGTGCGGCGTGACCAGCGAGTACGTCGCGAACAGATCTTCGAGCGTCTGCGTCGTGCGCGCATAGTGGACGAACCGCGCCAGCGTCGCGGCGATGGTTTCCGTGTCGTCCAGCTCGCGCACGAAGCCGTAGCGCTGATGCGCTTTGGCGTCCGCCACTCGTTTCGCGGTCACCTGCATCTCGCGCGCGCTGCGCACCGTGTCGAGGATCGCATCGCGCACCGGTACCGCATCGCTCTGCTGCTTGACGCGCGCGGCAATGATGATGAGGCCGGGATCGACGTTGCCGGGATTGTAGGCGAAGAGCGTGTCGACCACCTGTTCGTCGTCGACGAGGCGGCGGTACAGCGCCGACGTGCGGCCGAACCAGAGATCGACCAT
>DAHUXU010000572.1 GCA_027307005.1 Gemmatimonadota bacterium | reverse complement strand
CACGTCGCTGCTCGGCAACGTGAGCAACGTAAGCAACGTGAGCAATGACTGGACCGAGACCGCGCCCTACCCGGTGGACGAGCCGTTCCGCAAGAACGAGTAGTTCCCGACGAAGCGGCGGACTACGCGTGGGCGAACTGCTCGGACTCCGTCGACCCGGCGAGCGCCACGGTCTCCGCGTTCGGCGAGATCGCCTGGGTGACCAGGTCGAAGTACCCGGTGCCCGCCTCGCGCTGGTGCCTGGTCGCGGTGTAGCCCTCGCTTTCCAGCGCGAACTCCGCCTCCTGCAGCTTGACGTAGGCGGACATGTCGTTGCGCGCGTACCCGTGGGCGAGGGAGAACATCGACTCGTTGAGCGCGTGGAAGCCGGCCAGCGTGATGAACTGGAACCGGTAGCCCATCGACGCGAGCTCCTTCTGGAACTTCGCGATCGTCGCGTCGTCCAGGTGCGCACGCCAGTTGAACGACGGCGAGCAGTTGTAGGCGAGCATCTGGTCCGGGTACTGCGCGTGGATCGCCTCGGCGAACTCCCGCGCCTCCGCCAGGTCGGGGGTGGAGGTCTCCATCCACAGCAGGTCGGAGTACGGGGCGAAGGCGAGCCCGCGCGCGATGCACGGCTCGATGCCAGGCGTCACCCGGTAGAACCCTTCCGCGGTGCGCTCTCCGGTGGCGAACTGCCGGTCGCGCTCGTCGACGTCCGAGGTGAGCAGCGCGGCGGCGTGCGCGTCGGTCCGCGCGATCACCAGCGCGGGCACGTCGAGCACGTCGGTGGCGAGCCGCGCCGCGGTCAGCGTCTTGATGTGCTGCCCGGTCGGGATGAGAACCTTCCCGCCGAGGTGGCCGCACTTCTTCTCCGACGACAGCTGGTCCTCGAAGTGCACGCCCGCTGCGCCCGCCTCGATCATCGCCTTCATCAGCTCGAACGCGTTCAGCACGCCGCCGAAGCCGGCCTCGGCGTCCGCCACGATCGGCGCGAGCCACTGCTGGCGCGGCGCGGTGGAGTCAACAGAGCGTTACGACCACGCGATCTGGTCGGCGCGCAGCAGCGCGTTGTTGAGCCGCCTAACGAGCGCCGGGACGCTGTTCGCCGGGTAGATGCTCTGGTCGGGGTACGTCTGTCCGGCGAGGTTCGCATCGGCGGCGACCTGCCAGCCGCTCAGGTAGATCGCCTCGAGTCCGGCTTTGACCATCTGCACCGCCTGCGCGCCGGTGAGGGCGCCGAAGGTGTGCACGTAGTCGCGCTCGCGCAGCAGCGACCACAACCGCTGTGCGCCTAACCGGGCCAGCGAGTACTCGATCCTGACCGACCCGCGCAGGCGGACGACGTCGGCGGCGGCGTAGGTGCGCGCGATGTCGCGCCAGCGCGGGGCGGTAGCCCACTGGCGGTCCAGCTCGGCGGCCTGGGACACGGCATCGATCGTGCTCATCGGGTCGCTCCGTGGTCTACGCCGTCGCCGTCGAGCAGACGGGCGCCCGGCACGGTGAGAAACTCGGCGAAGTCGCTGCCGAGGACGAGATCATCCAGCAACTGCGCCGCGTCGCCTAACCGGATCATGTCGGGGCGGTCGCGGGTCAGGGCGGTCATTTCGGCGTCGCGCGTGCTGCGGTACCGGTCGGCCGACATCGGCGCTCCATCCTCGAGCGTCACCTGGTGGCGTATCCACTGCCAGAGCTGCGCGCGGGAAATTTCCGCGGTCGCGGTGTCTTCCAACAAGTTGTTGATGCCCACGGCGCCCGACCCGCGCAGCCACGACTCGAGGTACTGCAGGGCCACGCTCACGTTGAGCCGCACGCCGCCCACGGTGACGCTGCCGCCCGGCACGCGCGCATCCAGCAGCGCGGCGGCATCCTCCGGCACGTCCGCCCGCAGCCGTTCGCGCTGATTGGGCCGCGCGCCTAACACACCATCGAACACGTCGCGCACCACCGGCACGAGATCCGGATGCGCCACCCACGAGCCGTCGAAGCCGTCGCCTGCTTCGCGCTGCTTGTCGTCACGAACCTGCGCCAATGCGCGCGCGTTCACGGCTTCATCGCGCCGGCTCGGAATGAAGGCCGACATCCCGCCGATGGCGTGCGCTCTCCGCTTGTGGCACGTCTTGACCAGCAGCTGCGAGTACGCCCGCATGAACGGCACCGTCATCGTCACCTGCCCGCGGTCCGGCAGCACCATGTTGGCGCGGTTCCGGAATTTCTTGATCATGCTGAAGATGTAATCCCAGCGTCCGGCATTGAGCCCCGATGCGTGCTCGCGCAGCTCGTACAGAATCTCGTCCATCTCGAACGCGGCGAGAATCGTCTCGATCAGCACGGTCGCCCGGATCGTCCCGCGCGGCACGCCCACCATCTCCTGCGCCGCGACGAACACGTCGTTCCACAGCCGCGCCTCGCGGTGGCTCTCCATCTTGGGCAGGTAGAAATAGGGCGCCCAGCCGTTGCCGCGCCGCATCAGCTCGTGCACGTTCTGGAAGAAGTAGATGCCGAAGTCGAACAGGCTCGCCGACACCGGTCCGCCATCCACGAGCATCCGCGGCTCGACGAGATGCCATCCGCGCGGCCGAACGAGCAGCGTCGCGACCGTCTCGTTGAGCCGGTA